>NZ_JACJFF010000035.1:0-46339 GCF_014164465.1 Vibrio sp. SG41-7
ACCGCGAGTAATCTTAGCCTCAACCTCGCGTTGGAGGTTGCGCCGATAAGCTTTGATAAATCTGAGTTCATATAGGCTCCTTTCAGAGTCTATATTAGATCATGAATTTAATGGAATTGGTATAACTAGTTGGTTGTACTCTTCGTAGCTCTTGATTTGATCCGGTTTCACGATGTATTTGTTGTTAACCAGAACTCCAGGAACACCTGTTAGTGTGCTTTGATCAAACTCTTTATCGAAACGTTTTTGCATCGAGTTCACTGCAAAGCTGTTGTATGCCGCATCAAACTTCTTCGCATCGATACCGTTATCAATGAAAACTTCACGCAGTTCTGCTTCATTTTTTGGTGTTTGTTGCTTCTCATGGATCTGAGCAAACATGGCAGGAACCATGCTTTCTTCAGCGTCTAGAGCAATCATGGTCGCGTAAGCCTTCGCCATTGGTACTGCCATGTTGTTACCCATAAAAGCGACGTGCACTTTTTGGAAGCTTGCTGACTTTGGCAAGTCTGCTTTTAGGTACTTAATGACCCCTTCAAACTTGTAACAATGTGGGCAGTAGAAAGAGAAAAATTCGGTAACGACAGGCTTGTCGGCCTTTGCTACATCAAGGATTTTGTAGTGCGTGCCTTCTTCAAATTGTGCGGCGTTTACTGAAGCGCTCAAGAGTAGAGCGGCAAAGAGGCTAAATAGTTTTTTCATGTGTTCATTTCCTAAATTCGGATGTCATTTGATACAGCAAAAATGCTGTTATAACTTGGTGGCAGATATTGCCAAACAGGGACAAACGATTAGGAAATAGGGGGGCGGTATGGCGCTTGTGGTGCAACAATCGCTTTGTGCGAAGGCTCTTTTTCTATCAGTGCCAGTGATTCAATCTGCGGTTCGAAAGATTCAGAAACGATCAGTGGTGGCATTTTCAGTAGACAGACCGATCCACAACAGTGGTGCTCAACGGTGGGTTGTGCGCTGGAAAAAGGTGTTGGGGTGCTCTCTACAGAACTGATGTTAGAAGCAGAGAAAGAGAAGCTATTGGCAGAAGTTGATTGAGCTTGGGGGGCTTGCAGAGCATTGCTGCTCGCGATGCTGTCCACACTAATGGTGGCCATTAGCATAGCGAAGAGCATGAAAGCGTGTACCCAAATTTTGTTAATCAACTTTGGCATGAATTCTTAGTCTTGGTAAACGAGTGAAGCAGGCGAATCATACCTCACTCGTTTGTGCATCTCTAATCAAACCCAATAAAACTTAGCCGAGCTCAACTTTTATTACGCTTGATACTGTTTCAGGAACATCTCGACACTGGATTGGATGATCACTTGTTTGTGTTCAGCATCCGGTGACGGCGTATGACCAATGATTTGTGGCCAAAATGCAAAAGACTTTAACAGTGCAATAAACTGGGTAGATGCAAATAGAGGGTCTAGTTCAATTAAGCGGTCATCTGCCAGTGCTGCTTTAATCCAGATTGTGAGTCCACTTTCTGCTTGGGAATACTTTTCCATCGCTTGATGCGCCAGTTCGGCATTGTGGAAATACTCTGAGAATAAGACACGTGACAGATCGATGAAGCCTTCAGACTCAAGTAACTCAAGTTCTTGATTGGCTATCGACGAAAGCTGTTCTTCAAGTGGCAGTTCTGCTTGATAAGGGAAATGCGTCGCGGCGAGAGTTTTGCTCCAAATGCTGTCTAGAATCTCATCTAAAAGCAGTTCTTTGCTGGCAAAGTGATTGTATACGGTGCGCTTTGATACTTCCGCGCGGCTCGATATTTTATCCATGCTGGTGGCCTTGTAACCGTGCTCAGTAAACTCTGCGATAGCAGCGGCAACGATCGATTCACGTTTTCTTTGGCTCAGCGTTTTTTTTACAGTCATCGGGATACTACTCAATAGGTCGCAGTTAGCATTGCATTCGATAATTTTACACCAGTAAGTTTACTTTTAGAACACCAATCCGCGTATTGGTAATTAGGTCGATAGCCACTGAATCGCTTTGCAATGCACTGTGGGTATCATAGAATCGAAAGCGTATTCGAATTTTATTGATATCAACGGAAGAGAATAAACAATCAATGAGTAGTATTTTAGAGTGTATTCGTACAGTTGGACGAGGAGAAAGAGGGCGTAAGCCTTTATCGTTCGAACAAGCCTACCGCATCATGGATGAGTATTTAAGCGGAGAGGTCGGCGACGACCAAATGGCTATGCTACTGATGTTGATTCGTGTGCAGAATGAAACTAATGAAGAGATCGCTGGCTTTGTAAAAGCGTTTCAATCTCGAGTGCCAGACTTAGGCGCCGATATTGACTGGCCGTGCTACGCAGGTAAGCGTAACGATACCGCCAGTGGTAAGCCTTGGAATTTGTTGGCGGCAAAAATCTTAGCTGATAATGGCTATAAAGTCTTAATGCATGGCTACATGGACAAACCAAGTGGCCGTACGCACGTTGAGACTCACCTAGAGTGTGTTGGTGTTCGCCGAGCTCAAGACACACAAGACGCCAAGCAGATCCTTGAAGCGGATGGTATCGCCTATTTGCCTTTGGCGAACTTCGCACCTGAAGCTCAAACTATGATTGGTTGGAAACACCGTTACGGGCTGAGAACGCCGATTAATACTGTAGTTCGAGCATTGAACCCCGGTGGTGGTCGTTTGGGCTTGCGTGGTAGTTTTCACCCGGGCTTTCCTCAATTACACGCTGAAGTTGAGCATGTCATTGGTAATAAATCCCACTCGGTGATTTCATTTAAAGGCATGAATGGCGAATCAGAATACAACCCTAAAGTGAGTCAAACGGTCTGGATGAGTTCTCCTGAGAAGGTGGAATCTTTCTACTGGGAAGGCACGATGAATGTTGAACTGCCTCTGCCTTCTGAATGTGTACTGGGTACACCGGAAGATGAGATGGAGTTGATGGCGAACAGTGTTGTGGACAGTATGACTGCGATTTTATTCGCAGAAACGCACGATAAAACTGAGGCATACCAGAAAGCGGTGCGTCTGTGGCATGAGTATTGTGCGCGTTAGATGATGGTTTTTAACCAATGAGAGAAGGTCAGCGAGCGCTGGCCTTTTTTATGCTTAATTTCTAGCAAGGGCCTTTCGTGAATGCCCAAACAATAGAGCTACTTCACTCGCATCAATCGATGCATCTTGTCTTCGAATTGAATCTCAATCACTTGTGAAATTTTCATCTTCTCAACTCGTTCAAGCATTGCTGTTTGATAGGCTCGTTTCTTCATCCACTCTAACGGTTCTTTAAAGCCATCTTCATTTATAACAAAGGACTGATCGGTGATGGAGTCTTCAAAGATATGAACCACCCAAATCCGCGATTGGAAATCCAATAATTCGCTAAAGTAGCTTTTTAGCTTAGGGATAAAGTGAAATAGAACAGTTTGAGGAGAACGAAGCGAAGTCATAGTGAACCGTTTGGACAATGAAAAGCGGTGCGACGGATGTCTCCAATTCGAGCGCTTATCGGTTAAAGCAGGTAATCATCGTCAATGTGATTACCTACTCAAGAACTTGCCACAAAATACGGTATTCAGGTGTCGTTGACAATGCTTGTTGAGCTTGTCGGTCAAGACATGTGTGATGAGTCTGCTATTTAACGAACAAGCCGAAGTCGATCTCTTGCTCTCTTTGGTATTTGACCAGCTTTACTTTCAAATTGTGTTTTGCCGCCAGATCAATCGCTAAGCTAGACATGTGTTTTATCTCATCGACGCAGCTAGAGATAAGGGGCTTTTCTTGGTTATCGACAGTAGCGATGAGGGTGTTTTCTGTACCATCGACACCGGAATAAATGTACGCGTACATACTGTTGTTGTGTTGCATAAACGGCCTAATTGTAACGATATAATTATTTATGGCGTGAAGAGTACAAGGTTTATTCATTCAAGCCAGTGTCATAAAGTAAGGCTTTGTAAGGACTCTATTTTTTATTTTTTTGCTCGCGTAAAAATGCTCACAAGCCTTTTGTGACCTTGTTTTCTCGCCTTGGTAGGTTTTACCTATCAATAAAATTGTTGAAATCCATTTAGTAAAATCAAGATTTTAGACAACAATTAGGTTAACAAGATAGAAAAAGACATGACGAAAGTATTTAGGGAGAACGCAATGCATTCAATAAAAGTGAAAGATTACATGACGCCGCAGGTTGTGACATTCACTCCTGACATGCCGTTAAGTCTCGCGTTAGATAGAGTAATGAGCAGCCATCACATGGGCGGTCCAGTAATTGATGATAATGAGCAAGTTATTGGTTTCCTTTCTGAGCAAGATTTATTAGAAAAATTGGTGAAGGTGAGCTATTTCTGCCAAGACACACACATTGTGGGTGATTGTATGTACCAAGAGGTGCTATCGGTATCACCAGACTTATCCATCATTGAATTGGCAGATATGATGCAAGTGGGTAAACCCAAAGCTTATCCAGTGCTCGATAATAAAAAGCTAGTGGGTATTATCACCAGAACCGATGTTTTGAGAGCAATCGGCAAGAACTTGGAAGAATGCTTCAAACATCAGGTATAGTAGCGTGTTAAGAACGATTATTTTTCTCAATACCCTCAATTGAAAAAAGGCGCACTAGCGCCTTTTTTCTGTATAGAGCTTTTCTTGGTCGATCCTTTCTTTGTGGCTCCCTAGCTTGTGGAACGCTAGTTTTGGGTCACTAGTTTAGAGAGCTTGCTTGAGGGTGTCCCAGCTTTTGGAGGTTTCATGTCAAATCAAACGGCAAAGTTTGTAGAAGGTTCAACGATGCGCCACATCTTGGTGATGTCGGGGGCTGGCTCAGTCGGTTTGATGGCGTTATTCGTGGTCGATTTACTTGATATGTTGTTCATCAGTATGTTGGGACAAGTCGAATTGGCCGCTGCAGTGGGTTTTGCAGGCACGCTGACTTTGTTCTCTACCTCCGTTTCGATCGGTACTTCCATTGCTATGGGCGCGTTAGTTTCCAAAGCGATCGGTTCAAAGAATCAGGAGCACGCTCGAAACCTCGCCACCAGTATTATGCTGACTGCTTTTGTCATCAGTTTGACGATTACCGCGGTGATGTTTGCTTATATCCCAGAACTGTTAGCCGCTATAGGGGCAAAAGGGGTTGCCGCAGAGCGTGCCCAAGCTTACCTACAGATTTTATTGCCAAGTGGTCCATTTTTGGCGTTGGCGATGGCGGCTGGTGCGGGTTTGAGGGCGGCAGGAGATGCCAAACGTTCGATGTGGGCGACTTTGTCGGGCGGTATCGTTAATGCGATTTTGGATCCTCTGTTTATTTTTGGTTTTGGCTGGAATATAGAAGGGGCGGCTATTGCTTCTGTTTTTGCCCGTTTTTCGGTGCTTCTCTTCTCGCTGTATCCTCTGATTCGTAGTCATCACTTGGTTGCACCTCCTTCACTGGTGCAGTGGCGCATTAATATTCGCCCTATATTGGCCATTGCGCTTCCCGCAATTATCACCAATACCGCAACACCTATTGGTAATGCGATTGTGACAACGGGTATCGCACAATACGGTGAGGATTTTGTCGCGGGCTTTGCCGTGATTGGTCGTCTAACGCCGGTTTGCTTTGCGGTTATTTTTGCCTTGTCTGGCGCTGTAGGACCAATCATTGGGCAAAACTTTGGTGCAGAACGAATGGACAGAGTAAAAGAAACACTCAACAACTCATTGTTGGTTACTACGGCATACACCATCGCCGTCTGTATTCTGTTGTACTTTGTCCAAGACTATGTGATCCAAGGCTTTAGCCTGCAAGGTGATGCAGCAATTATTGTTGCGGCATTTTGTACTTATGTCGCCTTAACCTTTACTTTTAATGGCGCGCTGTTTGTTGCCAATACGTCTTTCAATAACCTAGGTAAACCGCTTTACTCGACCGCACTGAATCTGGGTAAAGCCACTCTTGGTACGTTGCCGTTCGTCTACTTAGGCTCGCAATGGTATGGCGCATTGGGTGTGTTGTATGGGCAAGCCTTGGGTAATGTTTTGTTCGGAATACTCGGTACCTTGGTGCTTCGCTATCATATTGCCGAGCTTATGCAAGGTTCCCAAGTTGACCCTGTAGAAGACGATGTGTCGATCGTGAGCTTGAATACACAGCCGTTTTGCTCACACGATGCGGTTCTTATTGATGATGTATCTGCGAACAGAGAAGAGTGTAAAGAGTTCAAGTCGCAATAACACCGGCATTCCAATATGAGATTGGTCGGTTTGCAAATTTCTTCTTGGCCTTGGACAATTTCTTCTTGACCTTGGAGTAGCCTCCAAGGTTTATACTTTTGATGAACTTAAGGTTTGGTTGCTGTGATTAGCCGGCAACAACCTCAAGGCTTTTGAGTATTAAGGAGATACATTATGTGCGCAAAACATGCAGCGTGCCGCTCAACAAAAGTGGACGTTCAACCTCAAGCGGCAGGAGCAAGCTGTTCCAGCCCTAAAATTTCCAGCATCACGGCAGCGGGTACTTCATCATGCTGTAGTTCTACGACGGCTTCTGCATCAGCAGATGATTGTTGTGGTTCAGACAGTGGAGAAGAAGACCGGCTGCCCTTAACTGAGTCTCTTAACGCCCAATTTTCCAAAAGTTGGCTGGTTGCCGGAATGGACTGCCCAGCTTGTGCAAGAAAAATAGAAAACGCGATCAGTAATATTGACGGTGTTATTCAAGCGAAGGTTCTCTTTGCTACCGAAAAACTGGTTGTTAAATTCGATAATGAAAGTCTTGCCGACACCATTGAACAGGTCTCTATCAAAACGGGCTTCCCTCTTTCGGAAGTCGGTTCTAAGAAAGAAAAACAACAACCTGAGACTTTTTGGCAAGCGTACATCCAACCTAATTTTCAGATTATCGCGATTGCAGCGGCAATGCTGTTCGCTGCGCTTCTCAAAAGTACATATCCTCAATTAAGTGAAGGCTTATTCATCGCAACCTGTCTACTCGGATTATATCCGGTGGCTAAGAAAGCGGTTCAGTTGGCACGTTCAGGTACACCTTTCGCAATAGAAACTCTAATGAGTGTTGCCGCGTTGGGTGCCTTGTACCTGGGCGAAACCGCGGAAGCGGCGATGGTTTTACTGCTGTTCTTGATTGGTGAGCGCTTAGAAGCGTTTGCTTCATCAAGAGCAAGAAGTGGCGTTCAAGCGCTAATGGCATTGGTACCAGAAAACGCAATCAAGATCATCAACGGCGAACGTGTCGAAGTTGCAGTCAGTGAACTGGTTCCCGGTGATGTGATTGAAGTGGCGGCGGGCTCTCGTTTACCTGCTGATGGCCAACTGATTACCGACGCAGCAAGCTTCGATGAAAGTGCATTAACGGGTGAATCTGTTCCTGTTGAACATATCGAAGGCAACAGCATCATGGCTGGCGCTGTGGTGGTCGATAAAGTGGTGCGTATTACCATCACTTCAAAACAGGGTGAGAACGCGATCGACCGTATTCTTCACCTGATTGAAGAAGCAGAGTCTCGTAAAGCGCCGCTCGAGCGATTCCTCGATAAGTTCAGTCGCTGGTATACACCGTTAATGATGTTGGTGGCTCTTTTAGTCATCATAACGCCGCCATTGTTGTTCGCACAGCCGTGGGAGACATGGGTCTATCGTGGTTTAGCGCTATTGTTGATTGCTTGTCCGTGTGCGTTGGTTATTTCGACTCCAGCCGCGATTACGTCTGGTTTGGCAGCAGCCGCGAAACGTGGTGCGCTAATTAAAGGCGGCGCAGCGCTAGAGCAGCTTGGAAAAATTCAAACCATTGCCTTCGATAAGACGGGCACACTGACTGAAGGTAAGCCTCAGGTTACGGACATTCAGCCTCTATCGGGTTGGCAACAAGGTGCGATGCTGCGTGTGGTTGGAGCAATTGAAGTGGGTTCTACTCACCCATTGGCGCAGTCGCTAGTTGCTAAAGTGAAAGAACTGAATGTCGAAATTCCAGAGTCACACAACAAGACCGCGCTGATCGGTAGTGGTGTTGAAGGTGATGTCGACGGAATTAAGTATCAGGTTCTATCGCCTTCTAAGGTGACGTTCGATCTTAGTGCCGATGTTGTTTCTCAGGTTGAGGCATTAGAAGGCGAGGGCAAGACGGTTGTGGTTGCTCTTGAGCTTAAAGATCAAGAAGAATCAATAGAGCAAGCTGCGACTGTGATTGGTCTGATTGCTTGGCAAGATACGTTACGTAGTGACGCTAAGCTTGCGATTGAACGACTCAATGACTTAGGAATTCAATCTATCATGCTTACTGGGGATAACCCGCGAAGCGCGGCAGCGATCAGCAGCAAGATTGGTATGCAGTATAAAGCAAGCCTATTGCCAAGCGACAAGGTGTCTTACGTTGAACAGTTATCTCAGCAGTCACACGTGGCCATGGTGGGCGATGGCATCAACGATGCGCCGGCTATGAAAACGGCAAATGTAGGTATTGCAATGGGCGGTGGTACGGATGTTGCCCTTGAAACTGCGGATTCAGCACTGACTCACAACCGTTTAACTGAGTTACCAGCGATGATTGAACTGTCGCAAGCGACCATGAATAACATTCGCCAAAACGTCGCACTTGCACTTGGTTTGAAAGGTGTGTTCTTAGTGACAAGCTTGTTAGGTATTACCGGTTTGTGGGTGGCAGTTTTAGCGGATAGTGGTGCGACAGCCTTGGTGACACTCAACGCTCTTCGTTTACTTCGATTCAAGTCAAAAGCGGATTAGTTTCAGGTTCCTGATGTAGGACGCTCTCAATTTGAAAGTGCCTAATATCAAAAACGCTTAATATAAAAAGCGCCTTTAGCGGTAATACGTTAAAGGCGTTTTTTGTCTCATTCGTATGCAACACATGTGTGTAGATTGCTTATTTTTGTGATGCCAATCGGTTTTTCGTGAAACTTGAAATCTTGTTGCGATCATTGGTGTGACACTCGTCACTTCATTTTGTAATGAGCTTGGTTAGAGTGTGTTCGTACCCCACGAATTTACTATGAGCTTAAATAAGGGTAAAAAGCCCAATAAGCCAAAAGGAGCGAACTATGTCTCAAGCTGTTTTCCATTTAGGTGTTACTGAAGCAGATCTTAACGGTGCTACTCTTGCGATCATTCCTGGTGATCCTGCTCGTGTGCAAAAAATTGCCGAAGAGATGGAGAATCCTGTATTTCTTGCTAGTCACCGTGAATACACGCTTTACCGCGCAGAGCTAGACGGCAAGCCAGTTGTTGTATGTTCAACAGGTATCGGTGGTCCATCTACTTCTATCGCAGTTGAAGAGCTTGCTCAACTTGGTGTTCGCACTTTCCTACGTGTTGGTACTACTGGTGCTATCCAACCACACGTAAACGTGGGTGACATGATTGTTTCTACAGGTTCTGTTCGTCTAGACGGTGCTAGCCTGCACTTTGCTCCTATGGAGTTCCCAGCAGTGGCTGACTTTGAAGTTGCAACAGCAATGAAAGCGGCAGTTGATGAATCAGGTGCAACAGTCCACATGGGCGTAACGGCATCAAGCGATACGTTCTACCCAGGTCAAGAGCGTTACGACACGTTCTCTGGTCGCGTTGTTAAGCGTTTCCAAGGCTCTATGCAAGAATGGCAAGACATGGGCGTTCTAAACTTCGAAATGGAATCTGCAACGCTTCTAACTATGTGTGCGAGTTCTGGTCTTAAAGCGGGTTGTGTTGCTGGTGTAATCATCAACCGTACTCAAAAAGAGACGCCTGATCACGAAACGCTAAAAGTAACAGAAGCTCGTTCAATCAAAGTGGTTGTAGAAGCTGCTCGTAAAATGCTTTAAGTCTGTTTCCAAGATTTAAAAATGGCCGCATCAAATGATGCGGCCATTTTTTATGGGGCAAAGAAATTAGAGACATAGATAGTTGAAAGATGAAAATAGAGCTAAACAGATAAATGGCTAGAGAACAAAAAAGGCGAGTGACCTAATCGTCATTCGCCTTTTTAGATTTACTTAAGAGCGTTGAGCTCTCAAGAGTCTATTGGCTTTTAGCATTCTAAATCTTCATCACCACCGGCGGCGGTAAACCATGCCGCTAGGTGTGTTTTAAGATCTTTTAATTCGTCAGGGCCAATCAATGCAAGGCCAAGATCTTCTGCTCGTGTGATGTCGTTATGACGAAGAGGGCGGAAACTCACTAACATTGCACGTGCTTGTAGGCCACCCAGAAGGTCTCTAAGCGATTCCAGCTTGTACAAGGTATCATCGCCATCATCACGCATACCTTTGGTCTTACACTCGATGATGTGCAGCTTATTGTTCACTACAGAGGCAACATCAAGCTCGTTACGAACCTCGCGCTCACCGAGTTGACGATAAACTTGAACATTCAAAGAGCGGTCTTGAATGGTCGGCATGTCATCTTGGATCTGCTTAACTGTGCTATGAACCAATGTTTCAAGCCATTCGCCGTTTGAGAAGCGTCGTGCGTCTTCATTGGCAAACGTCAAAATACCATTGTCGTAAGTGGCGATCTTAGCTTCAACCAAATCGCTCAACAGCATGTTTAGCTCACGATAACCTTGTTGTTTCTCTGACAACCCTACATCAAGTCTCTGTTCTTTGCGGCAGGTCGTTGCAAGATAGTTCAATGTAGCAAGGCCTGGGCCGAGTTCTAGTGCATTACTTGCCCAGCGTTCACCCAGCTCATAAAGCTTTTGATCAAGTTGCGGAGACAGCTGTACATCGCTGAATTCACCACGAGCGCCGAACACAGTCAGGTAGTCGTCGATAGTGATGCGGTCTTGAACTTGTGCGTCTTCTTTGCCATTCGGGTAAAGCCAGCACAGCTTGTCACTGTTTGGTTCAACAACAAAGATTGGCCAGTGGTAAGTACGAAATACTTCGTATACAGAAAGTAGGCGGTGACGAAGGCCACAACTTGCGTTGAGTTTCACTTCTTCACCACGAGCTTTGAGGTCTTCGGCAAGGTTTTGGATAGACTCTTTAATCGCGGATGTATTTACGAGGGTTGGAATCTCGAAAAATTCACTCGTAATGTCGCGCTTCTGCAAAACGCTGTCTAAGCGTTGGTAAATACTGACTTGATTCTTGTCACCGATGAACACGATGTGAGTGCTGATCGTTCGGTTATCGAGTAGTGGGGTGATCAAGCGAATGGGATCTTGATCGATAATGCCAACATGAACAGCCATATAAATTCCTTAATAGCGGCTCGCTCATAAAGGTGAAAGAAAAAACGGGAAGCAGCAAGCCTTAATAATCATATAATGACAAAGCTCATAAAAAACAAGGGCAACCCTTGATAAAAGTTGCCCTTGTTCAAATAGTTATCACTATTGGGTAAGAAGTCCCAATATTCTCACTAAATATCTATCAATTTCTCAGCTACCTATAGCTTGAACTGATGAACCAAATCACCTTGCTGGTTTGCGAGAATTGTTAGGTTTTGGCTTGCCTCCGCAATTGAAGACATCGCTTGGTAACTCTTATCTGCGATGTGGTTGATGTCTTCTATATTCCGCGCAATATCACCAGAAGTTTCACTCTGCTCAGCGGCTGCTTGAGAGATGTGTGTGCTCATGTGGCTGATCTCTAGAATCAAGGCTTGGATCTCTTCCATCGCACTGTTGGCACTTGAAGCTTGTTGAACCGACATGTCCATATCGCTCATACAACTTTCAATCACGTTGCTTGCTGTTTTCGAGCTTGATTGCAGGTTGCTGATCATGGTCTCGATTTCAGACGTTGATTGAGTGGTCTTCTGTGCTAGCACGCGTACTTCATCGGCAACCACTGCAAAACCACGACCTTGTTCACCGGCACGTGCCGCTTCGATTGCCGCGTTAAGTGCAAGTAGGTTGGTTTGTTCAGCAATACCACGGATAACATCGAGGATTGAGCCAATCTGGCTACTCATCTGTTGCAACTCACCTACAGCACCAACAGATTCAGTAAGGCGAACCTCGAGCTGGTTAATGGTACTGATGTTGGTGTTCATTATCTGACGACCAGACTCAGAAGCCGATTCTACTTGTTGAACCATGGTAAGTGAGCTTTGCGCGCTGTTCGCCACTTCTTGTACAGAATGAGACATTTCTGTCATTGCGGTCGCGACAGTTGCCGTTTGCTCTCGTTGGCTGTTCAGTTGAGCTTGCGTCTCTGTAGAGGTTTTCTGGTTTACGCTTGCGGTCTTCGTTAAGTCATCTGAAGCGTCATTCAGTTTCACCAGAATATTGCGTAGGTTGTCGGCTAAGGTGTTGATGTGACGACTCACACGGCTGAATTCGTTGTCATAACGAATATCGATACGCTGAGTCATATCGCCTTCAGTTAGGCCTTCTAATGTACCTAGAATGCGAGTTAATGGCTCTCTTACGCTATGTGCAATATGGTAACCAATTGCTGCAGCGAATACGGTGACAACAATACCAATTGCAATCGCATTGAACAGGCCTTTGTCGTAGATGCTGCTTGCGTCTTCAAGTGAAGCGTTCAGTTGCTCTTCCGCAGTCACGTTGAATGAGTCTAAAACAGCCATGGCTTGGTCTATTTCTACGGCTAAGTTAGCAATGTTGATGTACAGAGCTTGTTTCGCTTTCAAGTAGTTGTTGTGCTTGTCCAACACACCGCCTTTTTGACCAACGTCTTTGGTGAACTTCTGAACCGATTCATCAAAGACATTTTTAAGTGCTGGCAGTTGTGTGGATAGGCCGCGATAAGCGTAGTTAAGGTGAGTAACGGCCTTTTTGTTTTGGTTAACGGCTTTCTGAACGAAGGCAACATCAGAACTGGCTAGCGCATCAGAGGTAATCACTTCAGCATCTTGAAGTTTAATGAAGTAGCTTTTTGCCATCACTTTTACAGAGATGCTTTTTTGGTCGGCAACGTACTCTTTCATGCCAACAGTTAACTCTGAATGTAAGCGTTGGAAATCGCGAGATGCTTTCTGTACTTGCTCTTGAGCTTCAAACATCGCGACGTAGTTGTTCATCGCTTCGTCCGCTTCGGCGAAGTAGCGTTCTTCCATTGCTCTTAATTGGGCAATGCGTTCAGTGAGCGAAACATTGTTTTGGCTTGCCGCTTCTAAACTTCCGAGAACTTCTGAAAACGAGTTTTGTGACGCAGCAAACTCAGTACGCATTGCAGACATGCGTTCAGCGTTTTGTGTGGTTAAGTAATCTTTGAATGATTTATCAGCAGAAAGCAATTGAACACTTGTTTGATTTGAAAGCGCGACAAGTGGTAGTGAGGTTTCTGAGACACTCTCAAAATTGCTGTGTATCTGATTCATGCTGTTCATCATGATGGTTATCGTGACTGCGAACATGATGATGATCAGTGCGAAACCAGCGTACATACGCTTGATCACAGATCCCTTCATGGCTTTCTCCCTAAATAAAAATGCAGACCTAATGTCAGGTCAAAGTAAAACTAACAAAATTATCAGCATTCTATTGAGCTCCGTTTACGCATTTTATGACGCACACGTCAAAAATAGCCCTCAGTTATAACCAACATGCCATTCTTGAGAGCTAAGGCTCGTTTTCTTTGATTTGAACGGTGTTTTTTATTATGCTTTAAAGCAGATTTATTGTGGTTTGATGCGGCATAGCGCATACTCAAAGCATTAAAAAATAAATGTTTTATCGGAGAGAAACATGGCTGAAGAAACCATTTTTAGTAAGATCATCAATAAAGAAATCCCAGCAGATCTGCTATACCAAGACGATTTAGTAACGGCATTTCGCGATATCAACCCTCGCGCTCCAAGCCATATCTTAATCATCCCAAACAAGCTGATTCCAACAACGAATGATGTTGAAGTAGAAGATGAAGCAATGATGGGGCGTATGTTTACCGTGGCTCGCAAGTTAGCAAAAGAAGAAGGCATCGCAGAAGATGGCTACCGTCTTATTGTGAACTGCAATTCTCATGGCGGCCAAGAGGTTTACCATATTCACATGCATTTGGTTGGTGGTCGTCCACTTGGTCCGCTATTAATGAGCTAATAAAAAGTTAATGAGCTAATGCAAAGCTACCAAGTTAATGAAAGCTAATGAGCTAGTTTAAACGAACTCATTAGTGGGTTAACACAAGTAGTTAGTTGGAAAATTTGTAGTTTGTATGCCAACTTTAAGTTCTATCTGTTGTCTGAATGTCGGCATCGCCTAGGCAGAAGCTAAATCAGTAGGGTTTCAACTGGCTTGAGATCCTTTTTACAACACGTTTCGTTTTGATAATGAGACCAAGAAAGGTCAACAGACCCTAACAAAGTTGGCATTTTAAACATGCACGGAGACGATAAGTGAAGCAACAGTTTAGATTCGCTTCCATTGCCCTGTTATCGGCGTTGACTGTGGGCTGTGCAAGTATGTCTGCAGGAAACCTGTTCAGTCATTACAGCGCGCAAAACAAAGAGATCTACCAAGCCGTTAAATCTGGAGATTATTCAGAGGCTCAACAAGAGCTACCAGATTACGCTGCGGGTGACATCCTTGATAACTTTGAAAGAGGCAGAATTAACCTTCTGGATCAGCAATACCCAGAGAGTAAGTCTTCGTTTGAAGTGGCGGATCAGGCGGTAACTGAGCAGCAAAGACAAGCCGTGATCTCGATTTCAGACAGTGCAACCAGCGTGGGTGCGTTGGCGGTGAATGATAATATTACCGAGTATGTGCCAGCCGATTATGAGCTGGGGTTTCTTCATCTGTATCTCGGTTTAAATTATCTCAAGAAAAACGATTTAGAAGGTGCGGTGATTGAAATGCGTCGCGCCAACCAAGTTCAAGAACAAGCAAAGAAGCAACGTGAAGCTGAGTTAGACCGTGCAGCCAGCGATGCGAAGAAGCAGGGGTTGTCTGCCAATGTGGGGAGCATCCTTGCAAACTATCCTGATGCGGGTAAAAAGCTGCAGTCGGTACAGAATGCGTATTTGATGTTTTTGTCTGGACTGCTTTATGAAGCTTCGAATGATTTAAACAGCGCATACGTTGACTATCGTCGTGCTTTGGCTGTGATGCCAGATAACCAAGAAATCATCGACAGAACGATGGCAACAGCTGCTCGTTTAGGGATGCGACAAGATTTAGCGACATTAGAAAAACGCTATAAGCAGTCTTCTAAACTTAGTGCAGGTGAAGGGCGAGTGATTGTTCTTCAAGAGCAGAGCGCTGTACAAGCAATGGACAGTTGGCGATTAGATTTACCTGTTTATGACAGTCGCGATCAGGGCGCAATATACTCTCTGGCACTGCCCTATTATCCGAGCCAAAATGTGGAGCGTTTTTCTGCCTTGCGAATCAGCGGGCAACCGTTACAAGAACACCTGATCACGGACGTAAACGCGATGGCTCAGAATGATTTGTCTGAACGTATGACGAGCATTGTTATCCGTCAGGCTTTACGTGTGGTAGCTAAAGACCGTATCCGTAAAGAAGCGACCAAAGGCAACGATGTCGGCAATATCTTGTTCAATGTGTGGAATACATTCACCGAACAACCAGACACTCGCAGTTGGCAATCTCTACCTGCTGAAATTAAGAGCAGCACGTTCGTAGCAAACAGCGGTCAATATACGCTAGAAGCGGGCACTAAAACGTACGACTTTGATATCCGAGAAGGGCAGACCACTTTGGTGTGGATTTCTCGACAAGGTAACAATGCAACAATGTGGCATAAACAGCTAGGGAGGCTGTAATGAAAAAGTGGTTAGTGAGTTTAGCAGCGGTTATGGCTCTGGCTGGTTGTGCTGATAATACAGCTGGCGTAAGGGTTGATAGTCTGACCCAGAACGTTTTCTTTGGTGACAAGGTATTGGGCAGCCGTTTGTTGGTTGAATATATCCGTACCGACCAAGTTGACGGTCACACTCGAGGAATTGTTCGTTTAAACAGTAACTATAAAGGCGATCAACATATCCTTTATCGTTTTTACTGGTACGACGATGCCGGGCTTGAGGTCAACCTAAAACAAGGCCCTTGGAAGCAAGCGATTGTTCGTGGTTTTGAAAGTATTTCGTTGTCGGAAGTGTCGGTAAACCCGAAAGCGACTCAATTCAGAGTCCAGTTCCGAGAGCAGTAAGTCTGATAAAACGGGTCTAATGATTCGTAAATACAAGAATTTAAGAGTGTGGGTAACCCCGCTCAGTGATAAGTTGAGGAAACAAAATGAAAAAGAGTGTCATTGCGCTACTAGGTTTAGCGGTTATTTTAGGCGGTTGTTCAAACAAGGTAAGCTACGGTGATGCACAAGCTGTAGAAACCACGACAATCGATTTCGGTTCAACTGACCTTCAAACGATTGCGGGTGAAATGGTCGATAGCATGATGGCGTCTGGTTCAGTGTCTTACATTACTCGTGAGCAACGTCCAATCGTGTTCGTAGAGCGAATCAAGAACAAGACAAGTGAGCACATCGATACTGAGTCAATCACTGACACTATCAGTACTAAAATGCTGAATTCTGGTAAGTTCCGTTTCGTTGATATGGACCGTGTAGAGTCTGTTCGTGACCAATTGAACTTCCAAAACAATGATGAGCTTGTAAATCAAAGCTCAGCAATTCAATTCGGTAAAATGGTCGGTGCTCAATACATGCTGTACGGCAACCTATCAAGCATCGTTAAGAAAGACGGTAGCGCCGAAGACGTTTACTACAAAATGACGATGCGTCTAATGGATCTTGAGTCTGGCTTGATTGAATGGGCTGACGAGACTGAAATCCGTAAGCAACAATCTAAGAGCCTACTAGGCCTTTAATTTCGCTTACTTGCCAACTAAACGCAGCCAGTTTTGACAGCGTCTAGTCTTGGCAGCGCATAGCTTGGCCACACAGAGCTTGGTCACACGCCAATGCAGTGCATGATGTGCTGTTTATGAAGAGACACTGGCTTTTGGTCAGTGTCTTTTTTGTAGGGAAATGAAGACGTTTATAGGGCAGTTAAGACGTTTATAGGGAGTAAATATGGCAATTTTTTCTTGGTCTGAGGCTAAGCTTCTTGATACCAGTTTGAGTTCGCTTGATGGTTACTTTTCTGAGCCTCCAGTTAGAGCACAGACATTAACCGGCGGTTTGACCAATCGATGCTGGAAGTTGGTTGATGTCGATGGTACTGCGTATGTTTGGCGGCCCACCACTCCCATCACCAAAGCGTTCTTCATCTCTCGTCATGAAGAGTACCAAGTGCTGTCTACGATTGAACGCCTTGGGCTAGGGCCAAGTCCAATAGTGGTCAATGAGCAAGGCTTATTGGTTGAATGGATTGCGGGTGAGACGCTTTACGAAGGCTTAGAGCTTGATGATTTGTTGAAGACTCTGATCTCGGTGCATTTGGTTAATACCGCGCGATTGCCGCTCCAACCGTTCAGTTTCACAGCGCGAGTCGATCATTACTGGCTGCAACTTGATTCGATTCATAAGACTGAAACCTGCACCAAGATTTATCAAGAGTGGCGAGTAGCACCGAGTGTTCCAAATGTTGACCTGTCTTTGTGCCATTTTGATTTAGGTGGTTATAACCTAGTGAGAAATAGTGACGGCATTAATATTATTGATTGGGAATATGCTGCGTTAGCAGACCCTAGACTTGATCTTACGCTGACCATTGCTGTTGCAGGGTTACCAGTTGCTGAAGCCGTTGATCAGTACTGTCAACTGCGAGGTATCCATGATGTTCAGCCTTGGCTCGATGGGGTAGAAGCATGGTTACCAAGAAGCCAGATGATGGCGATGCTATGGTATTTACTTGCGCATCAGCTCTGGGGCGATGAAAGTTATCTGCGTGAAGCAGAGGCGCTGAGTCACACTTTATGTAGCTAGGATCACGTTTAGGAAGTGAAAAATATAATTTCGTTCGTGTTCCCTTTAAAACCTTATTTTTCATGTTAGATTAATTAAAACGTACCAATATTCAACAAGGAGGTACTAATGATTATTTATCTACATGGCTTCGACTCAACTAGCCCGGGCAATCACGAAAAAATACTGCAGTTGCAATTCATTGATGATGACGTTCGTTTCATCAACTACAGTACTTTGCATCCAAAACACGATATGCAACATTTGCTAAAAGAAGTGCATAAAGTGATAGAGCAATCCGATGACCCGCATCCGATCATTTGTGGTGTAGGCTTAGGTGGTTTTTGGTCTGAACGTATTGGTTTTTTATGTGGTATCAAGCAGGTGGTGTTCAACCCGAATCTGCACCCTGAGAACAACATGGTAGGTCGAATTGACCGTCCAGAAGAGTACGAAGACATCGCGACTAAGTGTGTTGCTCAATATCGTATGAAGAACAAAGGTCGCTGTTTAGTGGTGCTTTCTCGTGAAGATGAGATTCACGACAATACCAAAACAGCTGCCGCGTTAGAAGATTATTATGATGTCATCTGGGACGAAAAAGAGAGTCATAAGTTCAAAAAAATCTCTCAGCACTTGAAGACAATGAAAGCGTTTAAAAACGCTTAATTATTCCAGTTATTTTATAAAAGCAGTACTCAATTGAGTGCTGCTTTTTTTTACATCTGAACCCAAGAGCCGAACATTAATCAAATGGTTGTAGTTATTTTTTGAAGAGTTTGAGCATTTAAAGATAAGTTTGCGCAAACGTTAACTAATTCGCCGCGAATCCTCATTGTGGGTAAGGATTTTTGTTGCGGTCATCTTTTTGCTATATATAATGTTCCCAAGCAAAATATTTTGATAAATATCAAGAAAAATTGAGAGCGAGTGATAAAACTTGCCCATTATTTGTGCTCTACCTCTCAGGTAGTCACCTTTTTTATCCAAGTGAGCAAAGCGGCAAGCCAATGTTTGTTGCTTGTAACCCCTCTAACTACTCGGTGAGCTGTCGTTATTCTTTTTCGCGGTAATCCAATTTGTAACAGCCTTCGCATTCAAGGCCGAGTAGATACATAGAATTTATCGGTTGGAGTAATCGAGCCGAACCCCATTTATTCATTTTGTAGAGGATTGTCATTGTGACAAAAATTATCGTAGTAGGCGGTGGTGCTGGTGGTTTAGAACTAGCAACTAAGCTAGGCCGCACTTTAGGTCGTAAAAAACGTGCCCAGATTACTCTGGTAGACCGTAAAGCAAGCCACCTATGGAAACCATTACTTCATGAAGTAGCAACGGGTTCATTGGACGAGGGTGTTGATGCGTTAAGCTACCGCGCGCACGCAAAAAACCATTACTTCGATTTCCAAATGGGCAGCCTGAACGACATCGATCGTGAACGTAAAGTGATCGCTTTGAGCGAACTGAAAGATGACCACGGTGAACTGCTTATGCCAAGCCGTGAACTTGAATACGATATTCTTGTGATGGCGCTAGGTTCAACGTCAAACGACTTCAACACACCAGGTGTTCGCGACAACTGTATTTTCCTTGATAGTCCAGAGCAAGCGCACCGTTTCCGTACAGAAATGAACAACCAGTTCTTAAAGCTTCACGCTAAGAACGGCCAAGGCACGGTGGATATTGCTATTGTTGGTGCTGGCGCGACAGGTGTTGAGCTTTCTGCAGAACTGCACAACGCGGTTAAAGAGCTTCGTACTTATGGCTTTGGCGATCTAGATTCAAGCAAGCTGAACGTTAACCTTGTTGAAGCAGGTGAGCGTATTCTTCCAGCCCTACCTCCTCGTATTTCGAGCGCAGCGCACTCTGAGCTTACGAAGCTTGGTGTAACTGTGCGTACGACTACAATGGTTACACAAGCTGATGCTGACGGCCTAACGACTAAAGATGGTGAGAAGATCCCAGCACAAATCATGGTTTGGGCTGCAGGCATTAAAGCGCCAGATTTCATGAAAGATATCGGTGGTCTTGAGACGAACCGTATCAACCAGTTGGTTGTGAAAAATACGCTACAAACTACGCTTGATGACAATATCTTTGCTATTGGTGACTTAGCGCAATGTACGCAAGCAGATGGTTCATTCGTTCCACCACGTGCACAAGCGGCTCACCAGATGGCAAGTTGTGCATTTAGCAATATCATTGCTAAGTTAAACGGCCGCGACCTGAAAGATTACATCTATTAAGATAAAGGCTCACTTGTTTCGCTAAGCCGATTTTCTACGGTAGGTAGCTTGATGGGTAACCTAACTAAAGGTTCGATGATGGTTGAGGGTCGTATTGCTCGTATCGTTTACATCTCTTTGTACCGTATGCATCAGATGGCGCTTCACGGACTAATTAAAACATCGCTGATGATGTTAGTTGGTCGTATTAACCGTGTACTTCGTCCAAACCTAAAGCTCCACTAATCAGGCAAGCCTGCTAAAGGCGTTACGCTGATAATAAAAAAGAGCTCTTCGGAGCTCTTTTTTTGATCGTGTCGACTGCGTGTTGTGACGGATTGTTACTCTATTAAGCTATTAAGCTATTAAGCTATTAAGCTGTTAAGAGGTTGGAGGTAGCACTGAATAAACCACGCCATCTTTCGGCTTACCGTTAAAGATAAAGCGATTCTTAGCAATGGTTTCGCGTTCAGCGCCACATTTCTCGATCAGCTTTTGGCTGGGTAGGTTCTCTGTATCGCAGACAATCTCCAAACGCGTTAACTTGAGCAGTGCGAAGCAAAATTCAAATAAGGCAAGCATCGCTTCCTTGGCTATCCCTTTTCTTTGAAATTCATCACCCACCCAATAACCTAAACTTGCCATGTTAAAGGTGTGGTAAAGCTCATTAATGGCCACCATACCGACTAACTTATCGCTTTTTCGCTCGAAGATACCAAAGCCAAACGCTTCGGCTTTAACCCAGTTTAAGCGAGTCGCCAGAATGAATTTCTCGGCCTCGATGATAGAAAACTCGCTATGACACCAGTCGAGCCATGGCAATAAACTCGGGGAGGACTTAACCAGCTGTGAAAATTCTTGAGCGTCTGAGGCTTCAATAATTTTGAGGCTGAGATTTTGTGTATTGATCTGAAAGTCAGGGCTCATAAGAAATACCGAATTACATGTAAGTACTGAACAAAGGATCCAGTACAGAATAAAGATAGCACTTAATAAAACGCCCTCACTAGGAGGGCGGATTGAATTATTTATATAATTATAGCCGAATCGGCAAGTAACTTACTGCGCCACACGTCGAACTTGAATCACCATGCCAAGAAGCGGGTGATCAAGGTAGTGAGTCTCAGTACTGCGCATACGACGCTTTTGGTCCATGCGGTAGCTCTTAAGGAACTCTTCCACTTCAACAGTTGGAGAGATTTCAGTGAGGTTGCCCACTTGAACATTGCTTTCGGCGCCACTTACTGGTGAATCTAGCTCGATTTGTTGCTCTTGAAGAGTCACTTCACGAACGCTCGGCGCTTTTAAATCCAATGTTGTTTCAGCGTAGAGGTAATGCTGAACGTAGATTTGTAGCTTGCCGTCTAATTCGTATAGTGGCTTATCAATGGTCTCTTCTTTGAAGCCATCAGTATTTGCTGCAGTTACTGCACCTTTCTCTGAACCGTCAGCGTTGAAGTCTTTAGAGAAATCTTTACCTGCTTGAATGTGGAATACAGGTGCCGAGCTCTTACCTTGGTCGCCCTGACGCCAAGCGGTATGCATTAGCACTTCAAAACCAGCGTGTTTACGTAGCTTGTCTTTCTGAGGCGTTAACTTGTATTCCGAGTAAGGCAGCATTTGAACGCCTTTCTTTGCTCGGTATTGGGTATCTTGAAATGAACCAACGCGCTCAAGTGAAATCTTAGGCTGTGTGTTAGGCCAAGATTCATTCACTTTTTCTGCATCAACAGCACGCTTAAAAATGATCACTTCTATATCAAATTGTCTCTGCGCCAAACTTGGCAGTGAGACGAACAATAGTAGCAGTGGGATCAGTCTTTTCATTTTTACTCCGTCTTCCAGCTGATCTATCGGCTGGATAATTTATATGTGCAAGTGGATTGGGTCTTATGCTGAAGGCAGCAAGTTCTGTCTGAATTCGCCCAATAAATCACTAACAAATTGAATTCGTTTCCGTCTGTCGACCAATGGTATCGTAAACTTGAACTTTGTTGGTCCTTCCATTGAAAACTTTTGCGGTTGAGATTGCAACAGTTTAACAAGGTAGGCCGGGTTTATGTCAGCATCTGGGTAGAATTCTAAGAATCCACCTTTATCGTGAGCTTCAATTTTCTTCGCTTTGATTGACGCCGCGGCTAATTTTAGCTCAGAAACTGACAACAAGTTTTTGGTAGCATCAGGTAGAAGGCCGAAGCGATCAATCAGCTCGACTTTCAACTCGGCCAATTCGTCGGTGTCACTCACACTCGCAATACGCTTATAGGTAGACAAACGTGTATTGATGTCTGGGATGTAGTCATCAGGCAACAGTGCTGGCAGGCGCATCTCAATTTCAGTTTGTTCACGCAGTAGGTCATCAAGCGATGGCTCTCGTCCCTCTTTTAATGCCTCAACCGCTTGTTCAAGCATCTCCATGTAAAGCGTAAAGCCAACCGACTGGATTTGACCACTCTGTTCATCACCGAGTAGTTCACCTGCACCACGAATCTCTAAGTCATGGGTTGCTAGCGTAAAGCCTGCACCTAAGTCTTCAAGTGAAGCAATGGCGTCCAATCGCTTGACGGCATCTTTGGTCATTGCTTTCGGGGGAGGTGTTAGCAAGTAGGCATAAGCTTGGTGGTGAGATCGACCCACACGCCCACGCAATTGGTGCAGTTGCGCTAAACCAAGGTTATCGGCTCTGTCCATTAAGATGGTATTTGCCGTTGGTACGTCGATACCCGTTTCGATGATGGTTGTGCACACTAGCAAGTTAAAACGCTGGTGATAGAAGTCATTCATGATGCGTTCTAGCTCTCGCTCTCGCATCTGACCATGGGCAACGGTGACACGTGCTTCTGGAATCAGTTTTTGTAGTGACTCAGCCGTCTTTTCAATCGTGTCGACTTGGTTGTGCAGGAAGTAAACTTGACCACCACGCATGATTTCACGCAGTACCGCTTCTCTGACTATCGCGTCATCACTCTCACGGACAAAAGTCTTTATTGCTAAGCGTCGTGCGGGTGGTGTGGCGATGATCGAAAGATCTCGCATACCGCTCATTGCCATATTCAACGTTCTCGGAATCGGTGTCGCGGTTAGCGTGAGGATATCGACATCCGCGCGCATCGCCTTCACTTTCTCTTTTTGGCGCACACCGAAGCGGTGCTCTTCATCGACGACTAACAAGCCAAGGTCTTTAAACTTAAGGTCACTGGAAAGCAGCTTGTGAGTACCCACTAAGATGTCGACCTTACCGTCGGCAACATCTTGCATGATCAATTTCTGTTCTTTAGCTGATTTAAATCGCGACAGAACTTCGACACGTATCGGTTGGTTCGCGAAACGGTCTCGGAAGTTTTCAAAGTGTTGCTGAGCAAGTAGGGTGGTTGGAACTAACACGGCTACTTGTTTACTGTTGTCGGTACAAACGAATGCCGCGCGCATCGCGACTTCGGTTTTACCAAAACCAACGTCACCACACACTAAGCGATCCATGGCTTTTGCTTGGCACATATCCGACATAACGGCATTGATGGCCATTGCTTGGTCATCCGTTTCTTCAAACGGGAAGCCAGACTTGAAGGTCGCGTATTGGCCACGATCGAGTACAAACTTGTAGCCAGGTTTTAGTTCACGCTTGGCGTAAACATCAAGCAGTTCGGCTGCAACGTCACGAACTTTCTCTGCGGCGCGCTTACGAGCTTTCTGCCATGCTTCACCACCTAACTTATGCAGTGGTGCAGAGTCTTCAGCGCCGCCAGAGTAGCGTCCGATTAAGTTCAGAGAAGCAACCGGTACGTATAACTTGGCATCATTTTGATACTCAAGCGTTACGTATTCGGTTTTCATACCACCCGCTTCAAGTGTTTGCAGGCCGATGTAACGACCAATACCGTGGTCAATGTGAACAACAGGTTGACCAGGTTTAAGTTCGGCTAAGTGACGAATTACAGTGTCGCTGTTAACGCTTTTCTTGTCTTTCTTACGACGTTGTACAACGCGATCACCTAACAGGTCGCTTTCACAGACAAGGGCGATGTTTTGCTCTTCGTGGATAAAGCCATGCTCAGCAGAACCTAGGATCAGGGTGAACTTATCTTTACTTTTAATCGCCGCGTCGAGGTTTTCAACTTCGCTTGGACGAACTTTGATGCCTCGAAGCAATTCACTCAATGCTTCACGGCGGCCTTCAGACTCAACCGAAAAGACCACTTTGCCGTCGAAGGCTTCAGTGAACTTTCTTAGGTTAGACAAAGGTTCTTTATTCTGATGTTGAACGCTGAGATCAGGCAGAGACACAACCGGAAGGTTGGTACGTCCGGCTTTTTCTTCAATTGAGTCTAAGCTCAGATTGACCTGTGGCTTTTGTTTGAAATGTGCGAACAGTTCGTCTTTTTGTAGCCAAAGTTGTTCAGGTTTCAGCAGTGGTCGTAATGGGTCAACACCGCGTTGTTCGTATCGATGAGAAACGTCTGTTAGGAATGAATCTACCGCAGTCTCGACATCACCTAGAACGAGGATTTGCGCTTCATCGGCAACATAATCAAACAAGGTTTCAGTATGGTCGAAGAAAAGCGGTTGCCAGTATTCAATACCTGCGGGCCAAGTGCCTTTTGAAACCTGCATATAAACCGATTCTGGTTCACGGCGCGCATCAAACTGTTGGCGCCAGCGAATGCGGAAATCTTCAATAGCACTTTCAGAGGTTGGGAACTCGTGAGCTGGCAGCAAACGGATCTCAGAGATGTCTTCGATAGAGCGCTGATTTTCAGGATCGAAAGTACGGATGGTGTCGATCTCGTCATCGAAGAAGTCGATACGATACGGGTCTTTGCTGCCCATTGGGAACAAGTCGAGAATTGAACCTCGGCTCGCATACTCACCCGGGCCAAACACTTGGTCTACGTAACGATAGCCAGACTTTTCAAGTTGAAGACGCAGCTTCTCTAACGAGTACAGATCGCCCGTTTTCACCATTAAGGTGTGCTGCAACAAGAAGTCACGTGGCGACTGACGTTGTAGTAGCGTGCTGATTGGTACGATCGTGATGCCATCTTTTAACGTTGGCAGTGCATAAAGTCGCGCTATACGGTCAGAAATGATCTCTTGGTGCGGTGAGAAGCTGTCGTATGGCAGAGTCTCCCAATCAGGGAATAGCGCCACTTCATGTGACGTAAACTGTTCAATTTCTGATTGAAGCTTGAGTGCGATTTGAGGATCGGGCACTGCAAGTAAAGTATGGCTTTTATGCTGCTCCGCAAGTCTAGCGATAGCAAGCGCGAGAGATGAACCAACTAGGTTACCGATGTGTTTTTTATCACCGGCACCTTTGAGCTTAGGTAGTGTAAAAATGGATTGTTTTGTCATGTCTATTTACTTGTTATCTCGTTCTAGAGAGCGTTGACGTAAGAGCTTTTGTTGTTGATGAAGCGCAGCTTTGATCAGCAAGTCTTGGTCAGTGTCACGAAGATGAGCGTATTTGAATTTGATTTCGAAGCCTGAATCTTTTGGTTCGCTAGCGAAGACTTCTGCGTAGCAATAAATAGCGGCGGCTGGGTGCTCGATAAAGAGCTTAGCTTTAACTAAGCGACCCGCTTCGATATCTGTTTTGGAAAAACAAGAGAACTGACTCGCGCCAAATGAATACGTGTGGGTACGAAATTGTTCATCATCTTGTTGCGATAACATAAAGCTCAACAAGAGGTTTAATTTAGAGTTCTGTGCATCCAATAAACTGATGACATTCTTCAAGTCGCTGTTTTTCAGTTCGTTGCGAGCACTGTCAGCTAATAGATCCAATTGGCTAAATTCACTTGCCACGACAAACGGGGCAGGGATCTCAGATTCGAATTGAATTTGAGAAGGTAAAGTGAAGCCGCTGTCCATTGGTTCAATATTCGCGGTGAGGCTGTGGTGAACGGTGAAAAACTCTTGTTCTGTCATGCGTTAGTTCCTTGAAGTGATCTATTGATTATCGCTATGTGGCCGCAGTAATCAAGGTCAGTTAATTGAAAGTCTCAAATAGTTGTTTGAAAGTTGGCTATTTGACAAGGTTCTGTTTTTCAAGCCTAACTAATTGAGTTAATTCACTCTATATTTTCAATTAACCCCTACACAGTAACAGCAATACCCGTTACATTAACCCGCATCCCCTTTAGATGGTTCAAAGTATGTTTCATCCTATTTCGTTGTTTGTTGGCCTGCGCTATTTGAAAGGTCGTTCAGGTGATCGCTTTAGCCGTTTTGTTTCTTATATGTCGACGGCAGGTATCACCATTGGTGTGCTGTCTTTGGTTACTGTTTTATCGGTAATGAATGGATTCGAAGCGCAGTTAAAAGACCGAATTCTCGGTGTCCTTCCTCAAGCCGTCGTTTACGAGCAGGGAGGCACAACATCACTTTCTGCTCAAGCGCCTAATTTTGCAGAGCAAATGTCGCTCAATGGTCACGTTGAGCCTATTGTCCGCAGTGAAGCGGTAATTCAAAGTCCTGCTCAGTTATCTGCAGGTCTGTTGATCGGCATTGAACCTAATTCAGATGACCCTCTTCAGAACCACTTGATTGCGGGTAAATTGTCTTCACTTAAAGCGGGTCAGTATCAGCTATTTCTTGGCCATACCTTGGCGAGAAATTTGAAGGTATCTATGGGTGACAAAGTTCGCCTGATGGTGACCAGTGCCAGTCAATACACACCGCTCGGACGTATTCCTAGCCAACGGAATTTCACGGTAGCAGGCATCTTCAATACAGGTTCTGATATTGATGCTCAACTGATGGTGACAGATATTAAAGATGCTGGGCGTTTGATGCGCTATAAATCCGATACCATTTCAGGCTGGCGCTTGTTCTTTGAAGACCCGTTTGAAGTGGCGAAACTATCAAACCAAAAGCTACCTGAAGGTTGGTTGTGGAGTGATTGGCGAGACCAACGTGGTGAGTTATTCCAGGCCGTTCGAATGGAAAAAAATATGATGGGCTTAATGCTTGGGCTGATCATCGGTGTTGCTGCTTTCAATATTATTTCGGCACTTATCATGGTGGTGATGGAGAAGCAGTCTGAAGTGGCTATTCTTAAAACCCAAGGCATGACCGATGGTCAAGTTATGGGGATATTCATGGTTCAAGGCGCAAGTAGCGGCGTGATTGGTGCCCTATCAGGTGGCGTGTTAGGCGTTGCTCTAGCGATGAACCTCAATACTATTTTAGAGGCGATGGGTGTTGCTCTGTTTTCATTTGGTGGACAGTTGCCAATTTTAATTAACCCAATTCAAATCGCTGTTGTTGTGGTTCTGGCTATTGCACTTAGCTTGATTGCCACTGTATTCCCATCTTATCGTGCATCGTCTGTGAAACCTGCTGAGGCCCTTCGTTATGAGTAATTTTCTTCAATGTAATGATATCCGTAAAACGTACCGTGAAGGCTCGTTAGATACTGAGGTTCTCAAGGGAGTCAGCTTTGAAATCGAAAAGGGTGAGCTAGTCGCTATCATTGGTACCTCTGGTTCCGGTAAAAGTACGTTATTGCATATTTTAGGGGCATTGGATGATGCGTCTGACGGCAGCGTGAGCTTTCTCGGACAAGACTTAGCATCTTTGAGCTCAAATAAGCAGGCGAAGCTTCGTAACCAGCATCTTGGCTTTGTTTATCAATTCCATCATCTTCTTTCGGACTTTTCAGCGTTAGAAAACGTAGCAATGCCGCTGCTGATTGGTGGTGAAAAGCCAGCTAAAGCAAAAGAAGAGGCGCAACGTCTGTTGGATAAAGTTGGATTGAGTCATCGTGTTGACCACCGACCTTCAGAGCTTTCTGGTGGTGAGAGGCAACGTGTGGCGATTGCTCGAGCTTTAGTGAATAAACCTGCTTTGGTGTTGGCGGATGAGCCTACCGGCAACCTTGACCACAACACCGCACTTTCTATTTACGACTTAATGCGTGAACTAAACCGCGAGTACGACACGGCCTTTTTGGTAGTAACTCATGATGGTGAACTTGCAGGTAAGATGGATCGCCAGCTTCACATGCAAGATGGTTTATTGGTCAACGTAGAAAAAGAGGAGAGCTAAGTGTTTTCTTCTTTATCTCTATTGATAGGTGGCCGATTTAGCCGAGCGAAACAGCGAGACAAAATGGTGTCGTTCATCTCTTTGTCTTCGACGATTGGTATTGCCGTTGGTGTGGCCGTGATCATTATCGGTTTGTCTGCAATGAATGGCTTTGAGCGAGAGCTTGAGTCGCGTGTACTTTCCGTTATTCCACATGGTGAATTCGAGGGTGTGAATGAACCAGTGACTCGCTGGGAGCACGTGATTGAGCGGTCAGTGAAAAATGATAAAGTTGTAGCGGCTGCACCCTATGTAAAAATTACCGCGCTTGCTGAAAAGGGCAAAGAACTCAAAGCAATTGAAGTTCGCGGTGTTGATCCGCAACTTGAACAACAGGTATCAAGCCTATCGAAATTTATTGATAAACAAGCTTGGAGTGAGTTTAAAGCAGGGCAACAACAAATCATCTTAGGTTCTGGTGTGGCTAACGTGTTGGGGGCGAAAGTGGGTGACTATCTGACTTTGATGATTCCAACGGTTAACGGTTCTGTGAAAGTTCAGGCGCCAAAACGAGTTCGAGTGAAAGTGGTTGGCTTACTGACGCTTAATGGCCAGATCGACCACAGCTTGGCGCTAATCCCGATTGGCGATGCTCAAGCTTATGCAAACTTAGGCGAGGCAGTAACCGGAGTTTCTTTAAAAGTGACCGATGTGCTGAACGCAAACTCTATTGTGCGTGAAGTGGGTAACCAGCTTGATGTGTATGTGTATCTACGAAGCTGGCAACAGAAGTTTGGCTTCTTGTATCGAGATATTCAGTTGGTTCGCACCATTATGTATCTGGTGATGGTACTGGTTATTGGTGTTGCTTGTTTCAATATTGTCTCGACCTTAATGATGGCAGTCAAAGACAGAGCATCGGAGATCGCGATCTTAAGAACCATGGGCGCATCAGACGGCCTTGTTAAACGCATCTTTGTTTGGCAGGGCGTATTCTCGGGTGTGCTAGGCAGCTTAGTCGGGAGTGCGATAGGTGTCTTGGTGGCGCTTAATCTCACTACGCTTATCAAAGGGCTCGAAAAGTTGGTCGACCACCAGTTTTTGTCCGGTGATATTTACTTTGTCGACTTCTTGCCATCACAACTTGATATGACGGATGTTGTTGTGGTTTCCGGTACCGCGATTGTGTTGAGCTTACTGGCGACATGGTATCCAGCCTCACGAGCAGCTAAGCTAAACCCGGCCTCGGTGCTTAGCTCGAAGTAATACGCTAAGTAAACGTCACGTTGCGCGATAGACTAACGGCATAAACAAAAAAAGGATCCCTGATGGGATCCTTTTTTATTGAATTCAATTCGTGTTCTTTACGACTTTCGTTACATGTCAATCTTGCAGAGTTCAGTGGCTCATCTGATTTTCACTTGTGTACGTTTTAAGTGAAGTGCATACAAGGATAGATTGAATAACAAGGTACGGTCGTTCAGTACCTTGCTTGTCGCTTCTTCCAGCTTCTTACTACTGAGTAACGCCATAACCCGCGAATACCAAAGTAGCCAACCATTGCAGAAACCACACCACAAATCAGACAACCCAGCAGGAACGGAGGTCCTATGGTGCTCATTTGCGCCAAGATGAAATCCCAAGACAGTTCGAAATGAAAGGCTTGAGGCGGTACATGCATCACAAACGCGCCTACTTTATAAGCAAAGTAGAACAGCACCGGCATAGTCACAGGATTACTGATCCAAACCAATGCGACAGATAGTGGTAGGTTAACACCACATGCGACCGCAAGGCCTGCAGACATAATCATTTGACTTGGTAAAGGGACAAACGCCATGAATAACCCAACAGCGAACGCACCAGCCGCAGAGCGACGATTAAGGCACCATAAGTTGGGGTTGTACAAAACATTGCCAAAAACTTTCAATGCTTTCTGACGCTTGATTAGCTCATGGTCAGGCATAAATCGTTTGATAAACTTTCTTGGCATAGGAGGAAGCTACTCTCTTGTTTAACACTTGGTTCTTGATTTCATTTGCTGCGACAGTTGTGTCTGCCAGCTTCTGGCCTGTGATGCCACATTGGGTTTGGGCACCATTGATGCTGTTGTTACTGCTAGCATCAACAAAGTATAGCGTTTTCCGGAGTGCAAGAGGTCTAGCAACAGCATTGATACTAGTTATCTGCCTAGGGAATGCGATTGAAATACAAACGAGTCGCTTATTCCAATCAGGGCAGAATACTACCATAAATGCTTCGGTTGTTAGCCTTTTTAGTGAAAATAGCCACGGTTTTGAAAGCGTAATAGTAGCCAGATCAATTGGCGGCGAAAAATTAATCTTTCCTCAATTGATAAAATTGCGTTTGTTTACTCCTTTTAAGTTGACGCTCGGAGATGATGTCTATTTATCAGTCTCAATAAAACCAGTGTGGGGTAAACTCAATGAAGCAGGCTTTGATCTAGAAAAGTATTTGTTTAGCACCGGTGTGGTTGCCAATGCAACTTACAGAGCTGATACCCAATATCGAATTCACACCAATACCAACATGCGGTCTCATTGGTTTGAAAACCGTCTTGAAAGGTTAAGTGAGTTAGCAAATCAAGACCTCATTATGGCTTTGAGTTTTGGTTATCGAGACCTTATTCATCCTCAGCGTTGGGATTTGCTTAAAAGCAGTGGTTTGATTCACTTGATGGCTATCTCGGGGCTACATATTGGGATTGCCTTTGGTATCGGCTATCAGGTAGGAAAGGTATTCAGGTTACTCTCACCTTCATTTCTTTGGTTTCCCACAATATTCGGGCTCGGCTTAGCCTATTTCTATAGTTGGTTTGCTGGATTCACGCTGCCAACCTTGAGAGCTTTAGTGATGTGTATTATCGCGAGCTATTTCTTGTGGCGTGGGCAAAATATCAGTGTGCTTCGGTATGTCGTCTTAAGCCTGTGCGTGGTTCTGCTGATTTGGCCGTTTTCAGCATTGTCGAGCAGCTTTTGGCTATCCTTTGGTGCGTTGGGCGCCGTTATTTATATTGCCTTGAATAGTCGGCCATCATCTTCAAACGCCACTCTTATCGCTCGATTGCTGCAGCTCATCAAGATTCAGCTGATGCTGACATTTCTTATTGCTCCCTTTTCGATACTGTTTTTCAAAGGGGTGAGTCTAGTCTCTGTTCTCTACAACTTGCTCCTTTTGCCTTGGGTATCAGTAGTGACTATCCCGCTGCTGTTTCTTGCGATGTTACTTAGCTTAATATTGGAGTCAGTGTCTGAGGTGATGAGTTTGACAGCGTTAAGCAATGGTTTTTCTGAACAGCTATGGATGTTGGTCGACTTGTCGCTTGATCCTCTCGTATTTAGCCTTCCTTTCTCTGAACGATTTTGGATTCAAGTTGATAATCACAGTATGGCGTTGTCTGTATTCCTCATCTTATTTTTCGGGTTCGTCAGTCGATATCTCAAACGAACACTATCAATATTGGTCATTGCAGTTTTTGTACTGTGGTGGGAGTTTGGTAAGCAGCAAAACAAATTAACAATCGATATCTTGGATGTTGGGCATGGGTTGTCTTTAGTTTTGGAAAAGAACAATCGGGTCGTTGTTTACGATCTCGGCAACGCGTGGCAGGGAGGTTCGATTGTTGAATCCTTGCTGATTCCCACCTTGAATCAGAGAGGAGTTCATGAGGTGGAAGGTGTGATAGTGAGTCATTTCGATTCTGACCATGCTGGTGGCTATCCGGCGTTACTTGAAAACTACAATCCTAAGTGGATAAGAGCCAGTCAGAACATCAATCAGCAAACACAATCGACGGTTCAAGTTCAGTCGAATATCCAAACATGTATTTTTGGAGAGGCGTGGAACTGGCAGGGGCTAGAGTTTGAGGTTTTATGGCCACCTCAAAGAGTAAAGAGGGCGTACAACCCACATTCGTGTGTGGTCAGGATTTTTGAGCCCAATTCTGAATTCTCGATGTTGCTAACTGGTGATATTGAACGGGTAAGTGAGTGGCTACTTGCTCGTGAAGGTCGGCGGCTCAAGAGTGACGTGATGCTTGTCCCGCATCATGGTAGTAATTCGTCGTCGATTAAGCCGTTTATTGAGGCAGTTTCACCTCAGTTAGCAATTGCTTCTTTGGCCAAAGGTAACCAGTGGGGAATGCCCAGCAAATCTGTGATTGAACGTTATCATGAAACGGGTAGTGCTTGGCTTGATACCGGAGAAAGCGGACAAATAACCATCACTATCAGTAAGGAAGGTTGGAAATATCATACGATTAGAGAACAACAAGGCAGGCAGTGGTATAGGCAGATGCTGCGTAAGGGAGTAGAATAGATAGATTATTGTGAGAAAATTAAGCGATTCTATGTCAACACAAACAGATGAAACTACCTGGGTCACATTCAAAAGACTTTGGACTTATATTCGACTGTATAAGGCCGGCCTTGGTGTTGCGGTTATTGCGCTTATTATAAATGCCGCCTCGGATACCTATATGATTTCTTTATTGAAGCCTCTACTTGATGAAGGTTTTGGTAACGCTGAGTCAGACTTCCTACGTACACTTCCAATTATCATATTTGTTATGATGTTTGTTCGTGGCGTCAGTGGTTTTGTTTCAACCTATTGCCTCAGTTGGGTTTCTGGTAATGTGGTCATGGAAATTCGTCGTAAGATCTTTAGCCAGTTTATGCACATGCCTGTTTCTTTCTTTGATAAAGAGCAGACGGGCGCACTGCTATCTCGAATTACTTACGATTCAGAACAGGTGTCTGCTGCGACCAGTAAAGCTTTGGTGAGTATCGTGCGTGAAGGTGCCAGTATCATTGGCTTGCTGACGCTGATGTTCTGGAATAGCTGGCAGTTGTCTTTAGTTCTATTTGCTGTCGCACCCGTTGTCGCTTGGGCTATTACTATAGTTTCTAAACGATTCAGAAAGATCTCTAAAAATATGCAGACTAGTATGGGACATGTTACTTCTTCAGCAGAGCAAATGTTGAAAGGGCATAAAGTAGTTCTAACTTATGGTGGTCAAGATATAGAGAAGCAACGTTTTGATCAAGTTAGTAACCAAATGCGCCAGCAGAGTATGAAGTTAGTAACAGCACAAGCGGCCGCTAACCCAATAATTCAGATGATTGCGTCTGTTGCAGTTGTGACGGTGTTGATCTTAGCTAGCTTTGATTCTATTCGAGCTGAGTTAACTCCCGGTACATTTACCGTTATTTTCTCTGCGATGTTCGGTTTAATGCGTCCATTAAAAGCACTAACTAGTGTCACGTCTCAGTTCCAACGCGGTATGGCGGCGAGTACGACTCTATTTGGTTTGATGGATCTAGACACTGAGCAAAACAAAGGTACGTTGAAACCTGAAACCGTAACGGGTGAAGTTGCTGTAAAAGATGTGACATTTACTTATCAAGGTGCTGAGAAACCGGCACTTGACAAGGTTAGTTTCAATATACCGAAAGGCAAGACCGTTGCACTTGTCGGCCGATCAGGTTCGGGCAAGAGTACCATTGCGAACCTGTTTACTCGTTTTTATGACGTAGATTCAGGCTCTATTGAGCTTGATGGCCACGACATTCGTGATTATGAATTGAGAAACCTACGTGAGCACTTTGCGCTTGTTTCTCAAAATGTACACCTGTTTAACGATACGGTAGCTAATAACATTGCTTACGCAGCAGAAGATAAATATTCTCGCGAACAGATCGAACATGCGGCTAAGCTTGCTCATGCCAGTGAATTTATCGAAGGCATGGAAAACGGCATTGATACAGTTGTGGGTGAGAATGGTAGTACTCTATCAGGCGGCCAAAGACAACGTATCGCTATCGCAAGAGCGTTGTTAAGAGAGGCTCCAGTATTGATTCTTGATGAAGCCACATCGGCTTTGGATACTGAATCAGAGAGAGCGATCCAATCTGCGTTAGAAGAGCTGCAAAAGGACAAGACAGTATTGGTTATCGCACACCGACTCTCTACTATCGAACAAGCCGATGAGATCTTAGTGGTTGATGATGGTCGTATTGTAGAAAGAGGTGCACACGCGGAGCTAATCGCGCATGATGGCGCTTATGCACAACTCCACCGAATTCAGTTCAGCGGATAAGATTAGGCCTTGTTGTGATCGAAAAGATTTGGTTTAACAATCATCCGTTAAAATACCTTCTTTGGCCGCTACTGTGGCCATTGAGTCTGCTTTTCAAAATGATCAGCGGTCAAAGACGTGACGCCTATCTATCCGGTAAAAAAGAGACCTACCGTCCGCCCTTACCAGTAATTGTTGTTGGTAATATTACCGCTGGTGGCAATGGTAAAACACCGGTTGTGATTTGGTTAGTTGAGGTGCTTCAAGCTAACGGCTTTAAGCCTGGAGTGGTTTCTCGAGGTTATGGGGCAAAAGCACCAAGCTACCCGTTAGTATTGGATGAAAACACGCCTGCTGAACACTCTGGCGATGAACCTCGTTTAATTCGAAAGCGAACTGGTGCGCCTGTCGCAGTCGATCCTGTGCGTGCAAACGCCGTAAAGGCTTTGTTGAGCGAAGGGGTTGATGTCATCATCACGGATGATGGCCTTCAGCATTATGCACTTGAACGTGATATTGAATTTGCGGTTATCGACGGTGCTAGACGCTTTGGTAGCGAATGCCTAATTCCTTTAGGCCCGTTAAGAGAGCCTATATCTCGTTTAGATGACGTAGACTTTTTGGTTAACAATGGCGGTAAAGTGCAAGGACGAGAGTTCTCTATGTCTTTGTTACCAAGCCAAGCAGTTAACCTAAAGACCGGTCAGAAAATATCGGTAGCAGAACTACAGAAGTTGGTGGCTTTTGCTGGTATTGGTCACCCACCACGCTTTTTTAAAACATTGGAAGATCTTGATGGTGATGTGGTTTTCACACAGGGCTTCGCCGACCATCAAGATTTTGATAAAGATGAACTTCATGCCTTAGCTAAGAAAGGTATGAATCTGATTATGACAGAAAAAGACGCTGTAAAATGCGAAGAATATGCTCAAGATAACTGGTGGTATCTTCCAGTTTCTGCGCAGTTTGATGAAGATTCGCAACAGCAAATTTTAAAAAGAATAAAAGAGGTTATGGAATACTATGGATCACCGTCTACTTGAGATCGTTGCTTGCCCTGTATGTAAAGGTAAACTAACTTTTGACAAGGATAAGCAAGAGCTTGTTTGTAAAATTGATCGCCTTGCTTACCCAATTAAAGAGGGTATTCCTGTTCTTTTAGAACCTGAAGCTCGCACCGTTTCAATGGATGAGGGTAAGTAATGTCCTATACGGTTGTTATACCTGCGAGATACCAATCGAGCCGTTTACCTGGGAAGCCGCTTGCTGACATTGGTGGAAAGCCGATGATTCAATGGGTATACGAACAGTCAATGAAGGCGGGTGCTGATCACGTTATTATCGCTACCGACGACGCTCGAGTTGAAAAAGCGGCTAAAGCATTTGGCGCGACCGTTTGTATGACATCACCGAATCATGAGTCAGGTACTGAACGCCTAGCTGAAGTGATTGAAGTTATGAAGATTCCTGATGATCATATTATCGTGAATGTTCAAGGTGATGAGCCACTTATCCCATCAGCGATCATTAATCAGGTTGCTAACAATCTTGCGAACAGTACAGCTCCGATGGCAACACTCGGTGTGGAAATTACTCATGCTGATGAAGTGTTTAATCCTAACGCCGTAAAAGTTGTGACTGACAAAGATGGGTATGCCCTGTATTTTAGCCGAGCTACTATTCCTTGGGATCGCGATGCTTACGCGAACAACGGTACAGCAGCGAAATCTCCACTGCTTCGTCACATTGGCATCTACGCTTACCGTGCGGGTTTTATCAATACCTATATCAATTGGGAACCAAGTACTCTTGAGCGTATTGAGTGCCTAGAGCAGTTACGTGTACTTTGGTATGGTGAAAAAATTCATGTGGCAGTTGCAGAAGAGGCGCCAGCTGCAGGTGTTGATACGCCTGAAGATCTAGAAGCGGTTCGAGCTATTATTGGCTAAGCTTCTTTGAGCTGTTTACAGAACACCGCTGAGCCTTGCTTATTGTGAGGCTTTTTTATGTCTATAGAAAATTGCGAACGTCTCTTATGGATCTAAGCTCGCGTATTGACCTAAGCAAACGGATATTGGGCTGGTTGCATTGGTTTATGCATCATCAACTCGGAATTATCTGAGATTTACCTCGCTCGACTTCCAATTTGTCTCTATAATATGCCGCCTATAAAGTAGTGGCGAATCGCTAGTACAGAATAAAACTTACGACAAAACGTGGAGTAAAAGATGCCTTCTCAAAGCCCAGTGATTACGGTTGATGGACCAAGTGGTGCAGGTAAAGGTACCCTGTGTATGTTGCTAGCAGATAAGCTAGGCTTTCATCTTCTAGACTCAGGCGCGATCTATCGCGTATTGGCTTTAGCGGCAATTCACCATGGTGTGGATACTGAATCAGAAGATGCTTTAGTACCGCTTGCGACACACTTAGACGTGCAGTTTATTGCTGAAGGCGACTTAGTTAAGGTTATCCTAGAAGGTGAAGATGTGTCTGGTGAACTTCGCAAAGAAGAAACCGGCATGGCAGCTTCAAAAGTGGCCGCTTTACCTCGCGTTCGTGAAGCACTGCTTCGTCGTCAACGCGCATTCAGCGCGGCACCTGGTTTGGTTGCTGATGGCCGTGACATGGGAACGGTCGTGTTCCCTGAAGCTGAAGCGAAAATATTTTTAGATGCAAGTGCTGAAGAGCGTGCGAGTCGCCGCCTTAAACAGTTGCAACAGAAGGGGTTAGATGTTAAATTTGACGACCTTTTGAGCGAGATCCAAGAGCGAGACGACCGAGATCGTAATCGCCCAGTGGCGCCACTTCGCCCTGCAGAGGATGCTCTAGTGCTTGATTCCACCTCAATGAATATTGAGCAGGTAGTAGAAAAAGCACTACACTATATTGAATCGAAACTGGCTGGGTAATTTCGCCGAGCTAGTACGAACGTTGGTCGCAAGGATGATGACCGGCGAATTTATCAACCCCATGCGGTAGGATACCCATGGACGTTTAATTATTGAAGATTAAATAATGACTGAATCTTTTGCTCAACTCTTTGAAGAGTTTCTATCTGAAACTGAATTCCAACAAGGCAGCATCGTTAAAGGTACTGTAGTAGCTATCGAGAACGGTTTCGTTCTTGTAGATGCTGGTCTTAAGTCTGAATCTGCTATCCCTGCTGAACAATTCAAGAACGCTGCTGGCGAACTTGAAGTTGAAGTTGGTGCTGAAGTAGACGTAGCTCTAGACGCTGTTGAAGATGGTTTCGGTGAAACTCAACTTTCTCGTGAGAAAGCTAAGCGTCACGAAGCTTGGATCGTACTTGAGAAAGCTTGTGAAGAAGCTGAAACTGTTGTTGGTATCATCAACGGTAAAGTTAAAGGCGGTTTCACTGTTGAACTTAACGGTATCCGTGCTTTCCTTCCAGGTTCTCTAGTAGACGTACGTCCTATCCGTGACACTGCTCACCTAGAAAACAAAGAGCTAGAGTTCAAAGTAATCAAGCTAGACCAGAAGCGTAACAACGTTGTTGTTTCTCGTCGTGCTGTTATCGAATCTGAAAACAGTGTTGAGCGTGACGAACTTCTTGAAACTCTACAAGAAGGTACTGAAGTTAAAGGTATCGTTAAGAACCTTACTGACTACGGTGCATTCGTTGATCTTGGCGGTGTTGACGGTCTTCTACATATCACAGATATGGCTTGGAAGCGCGTTAAGCACCCATCAGAGATCGTTAACGTTGGTGACGAAATCCTAGTTAAAGTTCTTAAGTTCGATCGTGAGCGCACTCGTGTTTCACTAGGTCTTAAGCAACTAGGCGAAGATCCATGGGTAGCAATCGCTAAGCGTTACCCTGAAGGTCACAAGCTTTCTGGTCGTGTTACAAACCTAACTGACTACGGCTGCTTCGTTGAAATCGAAGAAGGCGTTGAAGGTCTAGTACACGTTTCTGAAATGGATTGGACTAACAAGAACATCCACCCTTCTAAAGTTGTTAATGTTGGCGACGAAGTTGAGGTTATGGTTCTTGATATCGACGAAGAACGTCGTCGTATCTCTCTAGGTCTGAAACAGTGTAAAGCTAACCCATGGCAGTCATTTGCAGAAATGCAAGCTAAGGGCGACAAAGTTACTGGTAAGATCAAGTCTATCACTGACTTTGGTATCTTCATCGGTCTAGAAGGCGGTATCGACGGTCTTGTACACCTATCTGACATTTCTTGGAACGCTGCCGGCGAAGAAGCTGTACGTGAATACAAGAAAGGCGACGAAATCTCTGCTGTTGTTCTAGCAGTAGATGCAGAGCGTGAGCGTATTTCTCTTGGCGTTAAGCAAATGGAAAACGACCCGTTCAACGCATACGTTGCTGACAACAAGAAAGGTGTTCTTGTAAACGGTACTGTAACTGCAGTTGACGCGAAAGGCGCTACTATCGAGCTAATCGAAGGCGTTGAGGGTTACCTACGCGCTTCTGAAGTTTCTCGTGACCGTATCGAAGATGCATCTCTAATCCTAAGCGTTGGCGACAGCGTTGAAGCGAAGTTCACTGGTGTAGACCGTAAGAACCGCGTAATCAACCTATCTATCAAAGCTAAAGATGAAGCTGATGAGCAAGAAGCAATGGCTTCACTGAACAAGTCTGATGAAGGCGCGTTCGGTAACGCAATGGCAGACGCATTCAAAGCTGCTAAAGGCGAATAATAGCTTCTCGTTAAGAGAATTATAGCTATATAGCCAAGAAAGGAGCCGTAAGGCTCCTTTTTTTTTGCTTATTTTTCCGATAGGTCTATAATTTCTAAAAAGAAAACCAACGAGGGTAACTATGACTAAGTCTGAATTGATTGAAAGACTGTGCGCTGAGCAAACGCACCTTTCTGCAAAAGAAATTGAAGACGCTGTAAAAGACATTTTAGAGCACATGGCTTCAACACTAGAAAGTGGTGATCGAATCGAAATTCGCGGATTTGGCAGTTTTTCTCTGCATTACCGTGAACCTCGTGTTGGACGTAATCCTAAAACTGGTGACAAGGTTGAGTTGGAAGGCAAATACGTTCCTCACTTTAAACCAGGTAAAGAGCTACGCGAACGAGTAAACTCAGGACTGTAGACTACTTATCGGAATTAAGAAAAGCGGCATACTATAATGTATGCCGCTTTTTTATGACCATAATATGGTGGTCTGATTAGTAATTTTCCTGCATAATCGTACAGCTAACTAACCAATGAGTGATGAACTATGAAAATTATAAAAATAGTCGCCGTTATCGCACTTTTCCTAATTGCACTGGCTTTAGGCTCTCAAAACCAAACAAGTGTGAATTTCAACTATCTGCTAGCGCAAGGTGACTTCCACCTATCAAGCTTATTAGGTGTTGTCTTCGTTTCAGGTTTTGGTCTTGCTTGGTTAGTCTTCGGCAATATGCACATGCGATCTCAACTGAGAATTCATCGTTTGAAGAAACAACTCAATAAGCAATCAAAGCAGGTAGCTGCTGATACCAAAGCTTAAAGGTCTTATTTGATGTTAGAGTTACTGTTCTTGCTCTTACCTATTGCCGCCGCCTACGGTTGGTATATGGGTAATCGTAATGCTCAGCAAGAAAAACAGAAACAATCACACCAGATTTCCCGTCAATACGTGACGGGTTTGAACCTATTACTGTCAGATCAGTCTGACAAAGCGGTTGATCACTTCATTGAACTCCTTCAAGTCGACAATGAAACCATCGATACTCACTTAGCTTTGGGCAACTTGTTCCGCTCTAGAGGTGAAGTCGACCGTGCTATTCGTATCCACCAAAATCTTATCTCTCGTTCGGGGCTTACTCTCGATCAGAAAAATCTCGCACTACAACAATTAGCTAAAGATTATATGGTCTCTGGCTTTCTTGATCGTGCCGAAAAAATCTTTGAACAGCTTGTAGAAGAACCCGATCACAAAGAGGGTGCTCTACAACAGTTGGTTGCTATTTATCAGCAAACTCGAGAGTGGAACAAGGCTATTCATTACGGAAATATCCTAGTTAAGCTCGGTAAGAAGAAAATGAAGATGCGTGCGACAGTTGCACATTTCTGGTGTGAACTTGCGATGCAAGAGCAAGCCGATGGTAATCGTTCTAAAGCGCTTCAGCATTTCAAAAAGGCACTTTCTGAAGACCCTAAATGTGTCCGTGCTAGCATTGCTCTAGGCAAGTTCCACTTAGCGAACGAAGACTACCAAAAGACAATCGATTGTTTGGAATCGGTACTCGAGCAAGATATAGACTTTATTAGTGAGGTGTTGCCAACCCTTGCTGAGTGTTACCACAAGCTTGGGCAAGAGGCTCAATTGGTCGAGTTCCTTAAAGCTTGTATTCAGAATAAAGCTGGTGTGTCCGCTGAACTGATGCTCGCTCAATTGGTTGCTCACCATGAAGATGTTGGTTCTGCTCAAGAGCTACTAACAAAGCAGCTAGTCAAAAATCCAACCATGAAGGGTTTTTATCGATTAATCGATTATCACCTAGCGGAAGCAGAAGAAGGTCGTGCGAAAGACAGCTTAACCACACTTCAATCTATGGTTGGTGAACAACTTAAGGTTAAGCCTCATTATCGTTGTCGTCAGTGTGGTTTCTCAACACACTCAATGTATTGGCACTGCCCTTCATGTAAGGGGTGGGGAACGATCAAGCCTATTCGTGGGCTTGATGGTGAATAGATTTGTGGTCATTTTAAGACCAAATTATTAATTGCAGCTTTCGGGCTGCATTTTTATGACTGTTATTTATGGCCTGATTGGTATAAATATTTTGTAGAAAGTTAACTGCGTTAGGAGATGAAATGAACGACCAAAAAATCATTGTAGCATTGGATTATGATAACCAAGCGGATGCGTTAGCCTTTGTTGATCGTATTGACCCAGCATCTTGCCGTCTAAAAGTGGGCAAAGAGATGTTTACCTTGTTTGGTCCTGAATTTGTTCGTGAATTGCATAAACGTGGTTTCTCAGTATTTTTGGATCTTAAATTCCACGACATCCCGAACACATGTTCAAAAGCTGTGCGAGCTGCCGCGGAACTAGGCGTTTGGATGGTGAACGTACATGCTAGTGGCGGTGAGCGCATGATGACGGCGTCTCGCGAAATTTTGGAACCGTATGGTAAAGATCGTCCGTTGCTGATTGGCGTGACAGTACTGACTAGTATGGAGCAATCTGACTTGGCGGGTATTGGTTTGGATCTTGAGCCACAGCAGCAGGTGATGCGCTTGGCATCTCTGACTAAAAACTCAGGCTTAGATGGCGTTGTATGTTCGGCACAAGAGGCTTCTTTGCTAAAAGGTGCACTTGGCCAAGAATTCAAGCTAGTAACTCCTGGTATTCGTCCTGTAGGTGCTGATGTTGGTGACCAGAAGAGAATCATGACGCCTTCTAAAGCGATTGAGTCAGGTTCTGACTACCTTGTTATCGGTCGCCCTATCACTCAAGCGATAGATCCTGCCGCTGTACTTGCAGAGATCAACGGTACGCTAGCTTAGGTTTGCATCAGAAAGCTATTCGAATAAGAAGGAAGGCCAGCAAATTGCTGGCCTTCTTATTTGTGTACGAAGCCTTTTCATTTGTGTACGAGGCATTGAATTGATCTGGACTTGAGTTATCTTGCCTAGCCTAAACCGGAGCGCCGCTATGGAACTTAAAATCGCTGTCTTCTGAAGTGATAAGATCCGCTTCTACTTGCGCGAAATGAGCAATACGCTCTGAGATATCTTTCCCTGCGATCTGCTCTGCTAACTCAAGGTAATCTTGGTAATGTCGAGCCTCTGAGCGAAGCAGAGACACGTAAAACTTCTCCATATCTTCTTCCAAGAATGGAGCTAATTTAGCGAAACGCTCACAAGAGCGAGCTTCGATAAACGCACCGATGATGAGCTTATCAACTAGAGCATCGGGTTCGTAAGTTTTGACTTGCTTGATTAAACCCTTAGCGTAGCGACCCGCTTCAATCGGTTGGTAAGTGACGCCTTTCTTTACCATCAATTCCATGACTTGGTAGAAATGATGCAGCTCTTCTTTGATCAGCAATACCATTTTATCGATCAGGTCAGCGCCGTAATTGCAGCCTTCTTTCGCTGTAATTTGCTTTGATACGTTGCTTTTACCACGCAGAGACTCTAAGTCTCCGATACGACGGTAAGCAAATTGCTCGTAGGGCAAAATCCATTCATTCAGTTGCTTTGCGCTTTCTTTATCAACTGCGTACTTGCGGATAAGGAACAAAGCACTCTGTGCCGCCTTAAGCTCACAAAGCATGTGATCGCGTAGAATGATGTGAAGGTTTTCAGGCTTTTTGGCTTCATCGATCCATGAATCTGGCGTTTCAGCTTTAAGAAAAGAGTGGATTGGAGCTAATAATTCTTGATACATGGTCAGGGCAAGTTTGTTGATAATGCGGGATTTTATCACAGCTCAAGAGATCTCCCTATACAGAGAAAGGAAACTCAACAGGTACAAAAAAGGCCGCTAATTTAATGTAAATAAGCGGCCTTTAAGTATTGCGTTAGACAGTTACCATTTCTTCTTTTGACCGAAGAGGGCGTCCATGTCTTCGTCACGCTCTTTAGATTCGATCTGTTGTAAATCTTGCGCGTTTTTATCTTGGCGCTTCTGATCAAGATCGTTAAGCATCTGCTGAAGCTTTTCTTTCGCTTGAGTAGAGTATGAATCGTTCTTAGTTGCTAATGCGTCGATACCTTTACGCAGTAACTGAATTGCTGTGCCTGGCTGTCCGCGAGAAATCGAGTCGTTTGCACGCTTGATAACATTTTCGATGTTGATGCGAATTTGAATCGTCTCTAAACGAGCGTTTTCAACCACATAAGCTTGAGTCTCGAAGCGGCCTTTATTGTGCTCGTTACGGACCGTATCACGTAGGCGCTTAACTAACTTCAGCATCATGATCGCTTGTTTGTCACTGCTTGGAACACGGAAGGTAGTACTTTCACCACCTTGGTAGTTCTCTTTAAGCTGAGTGATTTGTTGTTTTACGCTTTCAATGCGTTGGGCAAGCTGCTTGTTTTTGGGATCGAGCTGATACATGTTTTCTAACGCATCAAGAATTCGATTGTTTAAGCATATAAGAAGATCTTGGCTAAACGGCATGTGATGAGCATTGCCAATCAACTCTTCTGTTCCGTCAATAATGGTTAGATAACGAGAAGCTTCCTGTTTCTTCGCTGTTTCTACCTTAACTTTGTATTGAAGCATGATGTTGTAGCCTAAAACCAACACCAAAAGAACGGCGACTAAGGCGATTATTAAACCAATATTCATATATTTGTGTCTGCTTGTTGTTTTCTATAGCTAACTTGAGAGGATACACGATTCCATTGTGTATCGGCACTCGTAAATTGCAATTTCTGATTATCTCTTGTTGAGCACAATCGGCAATCAAAACTTACCAACTAATGTATGAGAATGAGGTGTGGGTTGCAAAGCGTTAGTGATGTTTTTGTTTGTTAAGCTAGAAAAACTCATTATTTCTGTCATTTTGGTTCTCGAAGCGTTATAACTATTAATTATATTACACGAGACTATAAAGCTCTATTTGCAAATAAGTTAGCGCAGAAATGAGTAAAGGATTACGAGGTTAGATATGAAGTTACAGCAACTGAAGTACATTGTTGAGGTTCTAAACCATAACCTAAATGTTTCAGCGACAGCAGAGAGTTTGTATACATCTCAGCCCGGTATTAGTAAGCAAGTTAGGTTACTTGAAGACGAGCTAGGCATTCAGATTTTTGAACGTAGCGGTAAGCATTTAACTCAGGTTACACAAGCCGGTGAGGATATTATTCGTATCTCTCAAGAGATTTTGGCACGTGTAGAGAGTATTAAAGCAGTCGCGGGTGAGCACACTCATCCCGAGATGGGCACATTGAATATTTCAACCACTCATACTCAAGCTCGTTATGCGCTCCCTGATGTGATTAAAGGTTTCACGGCACGTTATCCAAAAGTGTCGCTTCACATGCACCAAGGTACACCAAGCCAGATGTCAGAAGCGGTCGCTAAAGGGACTGCGAACTTTGCGATTGCAACGGAAGCGCTGCACCTTTATCAAGATGCAATTATGCTGCCTTGTTATCACTGGAACCGTTCAATCGTCGTAACTAAAGATCATCCTCTTGCGCAAAAACGAACTATCTCGATTGAAGATCTTGCTGCTTATTCTCTCGTGACTTATGTATTTGGTTTTACTGGCCGTTCTGAGCTTGATACTGCATTCAACAAAGTAGGATTAACACCGCGAGTTGTGTTTACCGCAACGGATGCAGACGTAATTAAAACTTATGTTCGTATGGGGATCGGAGTTGGTGTAATCGCAAGTATGGCGATTGACCACGAACAAGATACAGATTTGGTTGCTATTGATGCGAGCCACCTATTTGGTGCGAGCACCACAAGCATTGGCTTTAGAAAAGGCACTTTCCTGCGTTCTTACATGTTTGATTTTATGGAGCGTTTTGCACCGCACTTAACTCGTCCTGTGGTTGAACAAGCTATTTCTTTGAAATCGAATGAAGAAATCGAAGAGATGTTTAAAGACATCGACCTGCCTGTTCGCTAAGGGGCACAGTCTTTAATTCGATTCCTATTCGGCCTGTTTACAGGCCGTTTTCATTTGAACTCGGTTTTGGTTTATACCAATCGTAGTAAATAACTGGTCACCCTAGCTTGTTAAAACGCTCGATAACGTTGTTAGAACTTTTGATTGCAGAATAAGTACTTATCGAAACGACTTGCCGAACAGAGCTGCCTTGTTCTCAAGCCTTTACCTGCGCTACTTCTGTTCACTGACTTTCCGTGATTGGTATTATTTACTGATAGCCTGTCCCTATAGCCTCGATTTGTATCCTTCCTTTCCATTTTGGCCTCATACCCCTACAATCCTCGCATCATAGGGGGAAGCATGCATTCACGATTTACAATACTCGACTCATTCTTGTTAGAGCACCAAGTCTATTGGCGTTCGGAGCCTTTTCATCTATGCCAAACTCACCATCAACCATGGAAAGATGTGAATCGTCCACTTGTCGATTGGTTAGAAGGTTTGAGTATTGAGCGCATTCAAACGTTAAAAGAGCAGCCTCAGCTTTTGGTCGAGGAACTGACTCGCTTCCTTCCTCGATTAGATGCTGCTAACCAAAATATCCAGTTTGATAACACGGCTTTGGTTGGATTAGACCTCCCACGTGGTACTGCTGATGGTATTCCCGGCAGAAAGCTGCAACAAATCGTGGCGATGGGAGAGGCTGCACTTGAACACCATCATGGTAAAGAGTGGCTAGAGTGGTGTTCTGGCAAAGGTTTTCTGGGCCGAATTTTATCTCAACAATCAGATCAAAAGGTCACTAGCTTTGAATGGCAACAATCGTTATGTGAAAGCGGACAAAAGGTAGCAGACGACCAGAAATTAGAAATGCACTTTGTCCAAGGTGACGCGTTTTCAGAGGAAGCAGATGGCGTATTTAACTCTGATCAACACGCTGTCGCGCTCCATGCTTGTGGTGATCTGCATGTTGAACTGGTGAAAAAGTCTGTTTCACATGGGTTATCGGCGGTAACAATTTCACCTTGTTGTTATCACCTTATTCGAGGCGATGTGTATCAAGCTATGTCTACCGTGGCCAAAGGTTCAGCACTAACGTTGAGCAAAAGCGACTTAAGAATCCCGCTTCAAGAAACCGTCACTGGTGGTGAAAGAGTAAAGAGACATCGCCAACTAGAGATGAGTTATCGTTTGGGCTTCAGCAAACTGCTCAAAGCTGAACGACATATCGACGAATACATTCCGGTGCCAAGCATTAAAAAATCAGAGCTATCTAAGGGTTTTGAATCATTCTGCCGCTGGGCATCTGAAGTTAAAAAAGTATCACTGGGCTCAGACGTCGATTTTGATTTCTATTTGGCCCAAGGTGAGACGCTTTTCTGGGAAATGGAGAAGTTGAGCTTAGTACAACAAGTCTTTAGACGACCATTGGAGATATGGTTGGCTTTAGATCGTGCCATCTATCTGCAAGAACAAGGTTATGAAGCTTCGATTGAAGAGTTCTGTGAACGCAGTATTACGCCAAGAAACCTATTGATTCATGGGGTTAAAGTCTAGCGTTATCAGTAAACAGAACTGTTGCGTGTTTTACCAGCTAAGCTCATAAACGCATAAACGCATAAACGCATAAACGCATAAACGCATAACAAAGT
>NZ_JACJFF010000360.1:0-421 GCF_014164465.1 Vibrio sp. SG41-7
TCGCGAAAGAAACGACTCAGATGACTAAGTCTCAGATCCTTTCTCAAGCTTCAAGCTCGATTCTTGCTCAAGCGAAGCAAGCTCCGAACTCGGCACTTAGCCTACTAGGTTAATCGATTGAAAGGTCACGTTGACCCTAGTGTTAACGTAGGACCTCCACAAATTAGCTCGTGGTGAGAGATGAGCGCTAAACAAACCCAGCTTCGGCTGGGTTTTTTATTGCCCGTTATTTGGCGAGTATGTATTTAGAAAAGTGCAATGTTGGTAGGCAGGAGCAAAAGCGAGATTCCCTATCGCGTTCGTTCCTCACTGTAGGGAATAATGAAATGGACCCACCCTTCTAAACGGCGTCGCAATGCGCCAAGATGAATATTAAACACAATCATCTAACTGAGGGTAGGTCCATATGAAAACTATAACG
>NZ_JACJFF010000361.1:0-418 GCF_014164465.1 Vibrio sp. SG41-7
CTTTGTGGTTCATGACTGGGGTGAAGTCGTAACAAGGTAGCCCTAGGGGAACCTGGGGCTGGATCACCTCCTTATACGAAGATACCACGATGAGTGTCCACACAGATTGATTAGGTTTAGAAAGTTTAAGAGTAGAAATACTTTTCCAGATGGGGCTATAGCTCAGCTGGGAGAGCGCCTCGCTGGCAGCGAGGAGGTCTGCGGTTCGATCCCGCATAGCTCCACCATCTTTAAGTGTTTTTCTTTGAAAATATTTAAAAATGGTTCCCTTCTTTTAATAGAAGTTGAATCAAGCTCTTTAACAATTTGGAAAGCTGACTGATTTGATTACTTACGAGTAATTCAAATCAAATTTAAAAGTTCTCAATGTTTATCTTTCATTAGATAAACACAACAAACACATTCAAGTGTCTTGTAT
>NZ_JACJFF010000362.1:0-411 GCF_014164465.1 Vibrio sp. SG41-7
ATGCGATTCATAAGCGCGGTGCGTTCACGAACCCAATGCTCTCTCATTCTATGTACCGATAAGATGGCTTGTTGCTCGGGGGATTTTACGGGTACAAAGCGAGTTGATGGACGCTGAACAGCTTCGCATATGGCAACAGCATCATTAAGGTCGTTCTTTCCTTTAGTTCGATAAGGAATTACGTATTTAACGGCCATAATGCGGGCGTCGTGCCCAAGTTTATTGAGTGTTCTTGCCCAATAATGTGCACCACCACACGCTTCAACGCCTATACGCATGAGTGGCATATTTGCTATTGTAGTCAGTAGTTTAGAGCGAGTTACCGACTTATGAAGTATGACCTTACCATTTTGGTCTACGGCATGAAGACTGAAGTGGTTTTTAGCTAGGTCGATACCGCAGAAATAAGAA
>NZ_JACJFF010000363.1:0-408 GCF_014164465.1 Vibrio sp. SG41-7
CGCACTTTGGCAATGTGTTCTCGTGCTTTGGTGTTTAACTGGATGTTTGCCAGCTTGCCCGTTTTGCTTTCACGAATAATGAGTCGGTCATCATTAATGTCTTCAAAGCGGATAGCGAGTAAATCGGATATTCGTAGTGCCAGGTTTAACCCAATGTGCCAAACGTCAGCCATTTGCGGATTACAACGAATAGCGAGTAAATGACCAATTAGGCGTATTGTGTCGTCGTCTTTAATCGCTTGGACCTCAGCCATAGTCTGCTTCCTTTTTTGTCTGTAGAAGAGTGTTTTGGGAAGCTCAGAGAGGCCGATACCGCCAAACCCTTATGTAGCAAGGGATTGAAGCTTCCCGTTTTAACAATATGGGAAGCAGCAGTATCAGCCGTTATCTGTGCTGGTGGATGTTGTT
>NZ_JACJFF010000364.1:0-394 GCF_014164465.1 Vibrio sp. SG41-7
ACCTATTTAGAAAATCAGAGGGTAACTTGTCTGTACCAAGAAAGATGAACCAAGCCGCATGGAATAAAGATTACAGGGAAAAAGTTCTTTTTACATCAGATTAACAAAGTATATTCGCGCCCTTTGTTTCCTCGTGCTGGGTTAAATCCATTAGAGCGAGAAGAGGTCATGGTATTTCTTGAAGCTAACGCTAAAGACGCGCAGTAATGTAAATAATTTCTCGTTTTATTTAAGCCCAAATAGCATGTCTGCTGTTTGGGCTTTTTATGGGCGTTGTTGATCAAATCAGCTTGAAGATCAACGAAGCCATATATGACTAGCCGTTAGCTTCTAACAGGCATACCTAGTCCTATGACTTTGTTTATAGCTTTGACATTCGCCATGATTTCTCCCA
>NZ_JACJFF010000365.1:0-390 GCF_014164465.1 Vibrio sp. SG41-7
TGATATCCTGTTGGGCTATCGCCAAGCGGTAAGGCACTGGCTTTTGATGCCAGCATTCCCTGGTTCGAATCCAGGTAGCCCAGCCATTACAACGTTACTTAGACAAACCATAAGTCTTCTTAACTATACTCTTTGCTAGAGTAAAAGCTTTGCTGCGGTCGTGGCGGAATTGGTAGACGCACCAGATTTAGGTTCTGGCGCCGAGAGGTGTGAGAGTTCAAGTCTCTCCGACCGCACCATTATTTAGATATCTTAAATGATATCCTGTTGGGCTATCGCCAAGCGGTAAGGCACTGGCTTTTGATGCCAGCATTCCCTGGTTCGAATCCAGGTAGCCCAGCCATTACAACGTTACTTAGACAAACCATAAGTCTTCTTAACTATACTCTT
>NZ_JACJFF010000366.1:0-380 GCF_014164465.1 Vibrio sp. SG41-7
GACTCAAAAGGTTATTACTACCTAATCTGGGCTTATCGCAAGTTATTACGCCTTTCATCGCCTCTGACTGCCAAGGCATCCACCGTGTACGCTTAGTCACTTAACCATACAACCCGAAAGGGTCTCTATTTGCTTTCACTTTAAAAAGTGAAGACAAATAAGCGTATGGCAACTAACCAAGGTTTTTGGTTGTCATCAAGAAGGGTTAATTCCTGATGACTGTTTGCCGGACTCAATTGTGAATCAATGTAAACATTGATTCGAATACAAGACACTTGAATGTGTTTGTTGTGTTCATCTAATGAAAGATAAACATTGAGAACTTTTAAATTTGATTGAATTACTCGTAAGTAATCAATCAGTCAGCTTTCCAAATTGTT
>NZ_JACJFF010000367.1:0-376 GCF_014164465.1 Vibrio sp. SG41-7
TGCAACCAAGACATCCCAGCCAAGCTGATGCTCAACACCATCATTTAAGCCATCGTTGTCGCTATCCGAAGACAGATAATTACTTTGTAAGTCCAACTCGACAAGATTGCTTAATCCATCATTATCTGTGTCATCATTGGGGTGGTAGCCAGGGCTTCCTGCATCTAAACCATCCCAATGTTGTTCAACTTCAACACTGTCGCTCCAACCATCAGCGTCAGTATCGATTTGAGTTGGGTTCAGACCCAGACCTATTTCAGCAAGATTAAAGAGGCCATCATTATCAGCATCGCCAAGTGAGCCTTGCTCTGGAGAAATATCACTTGTTGGGCTCCACCCATAAGTAAGCTCATCGCTATCAGATAAGCCGTCCTCA
>NZ_JACJFF010000368.1:0-375 GCF_014164465.1 Vibrio sp. SG41-7
TTCAGAGAAGCCATCGAGAATTTTTGCATTGTGACTCTACCTGAGATCGCAGACTCTTTGACGTCTCGAATAAATGATAATTTTCAAGTGCTCAAGCCCGCATCTTCAAGTTGATTGGGTATATCTGTGTCATCATTGGGGTGGTAGCCAGGGCTTCCTACATCTAAACCATCCCAATGTTGTTCAACTTCAACACTGTCGCTCCAACCATCAGCGTCAGTATCGATTTGAGTTGGGTTCAGACCCAGAGCTATTTCAGCAAGATTAAAGAGGCCATCATTATCAGCATCGCCAAGTGAGCCTTGCTCTGGAGAAATATCACTTGTTGGGCTCCACCCATAAGTAAGCTCATCGCTATCAGATAAGCCGTCCTCA
>NZ_JACJFF010000369.1:0-368 GCF_014164465.1 Vibrio sp. SG41-7
GGCGCATTCAGTTCGATCTTCATTTGTACGGCCAGCGCTTTCGTGAAGGCACCAAACAAATGGCCACGCCAAAAAATGTAAGGCTTGCTCAAGCCACCCTCAAGCAAATGAACGCCGAGATTGACCTTGGCACCTTTCAATACCGCGATTACTTCCCTAACAGTAAAAAAGTCGATCTGTTTGAGTCCTTACAGCGCCAGAAGTACCCCGATCGCCTGTACCCGTTTTTCAATGACTTTGCGAATCAGTGGTATGAGCGTCAAAAAGGCAATTGGAAAAGCAGCTACCAAGGTGTGGTCAGAAATACGCTTGAACACTACCTCCTCCCGCACTTTGGAAACACGTTGGTTTCTGAAGTGTCATTATCC
>NZ_JACJFF010000036.1:0-45731 GCF_014164465.1 Vibrio sp. SG41-7
ACTTGAACCGGCACAGCGCGAACGCCGAGGGATTTTAAATCCCTTGTGTCTACCAATTCCACCACCAGGGCACGCAATTCTTTATTGCGATGCCGATTACTGAAAAGTAAAACACCATCTTAATGCTGACGCCAATCAACATTACAAATTTTGGAGCGATACATCGGGTTCGAACCGATGACCTCAACCTTGGCAAGGTTGCGCTCTACCAACTGAGCTAGTATCGCATTTTCATTACTCTTCTAAACGAAAGAGATAATGGAGGCGCCTCCCGGAGTCGAACCGAGGTCCACGGATTTGCAATCCGCTGCATAGCCACTCTGCCAAGGCGCCTTAGTAGCTCCAATCGAATCGCTTATTGCCATCCTCTTGGGTACGGGATGCATTCTACGGATTCAGAGGATTGAGTCAATATTATTTTTGTATTTTTAATTCGTTTGAATAGATTTCATACGAAACAGGCTAAATAGCTGACTTTGTGTGCAAAGGACTTTGTGGACAGGCCATTCAAAGGCGATCTATATCACATTAGATATCCACTATTGATAACTTAACCTTAGGTTAAAGATCAAAAAAGCGAGCCTCAGCTCGCTTCTTCATCAATGATGTTTTTCGTCTAACAAATCGTCTTTGGCAGCCATCAAGTATTGCGCCATTGACCAGTATGTAAGAACGGTTGCAACATAGAGCGCAATGTAACCTACCCACACCATCCAGTCGTCGTATCGCCAGATCAGTACCCAAAGAGCGAACATCTGAGAAACGGTTTTGACTTTACCAACCCAAGATACCGCAACGCTTGCACGTTTACCGATTTCAGCCATCCATTCACGAAGCGCCGAAATAATAATTTCACGAGCGATCATGGTAACCGCTGGAATCGTTATCCAAATCGAATGGTAATGCTCAGTCATCAAGATAAGAGCCGTAGCAACCAGCACTTTATCCGCCACAGGGTCAATAAAGGCACCGAAGCGAGACGTTTGCCCGAGTTTACGAGCCAGCATGCCATCTAGCCAGTCAGTAAAACCCGCTACCCAAAACACCATTGCAGCAGCAAAAGGAGCCCATTGGTAAGGTAGGTAAAAAACAACAACGAATACTGGGATCAAAAATAGTCTCAGTAAGGACAAAATGTTAGGTATATTCAAACGCATATTATTGGGCTCTTATTAATTGCGCTTTAATGGTGCGGGATTTTTACTATTGTTTCAATGCTTGATAAATGTTTTCTGCCAAAGAATGACTAATGCCCGGTACTTTGGCTATTTCTTCGACAGTTGCACGCTTAAGTTCTTGTAAGCCACCCATATATTTCAGCAAAGATTGACGGCGCTTAGGCCCTACCCCTTCAATTCCTTCAAGCGCACTGGTTCTACGCGTTTTACCACGTTTTGCTCTATGCCCTGCAATCGCATGATTATGGCTTTCATCACGAATATGTTGGATAAGGTGCAGTGCTGGCGCATCACTTGGTAAATTAAACTCTTCACCTTCAAGGGTCACCAAGGTTTCCAAACCCGGTTTACGTGTTACCCCTTTCGCAATACCCATCATTCTTGGTCGAAACGGCCAATCATCCCAATATTTGGAAATGATCTCATGGGCACGGTTTAGCTGACCTTTACCGCCATCGATAAAAATGATGTCTGGGATCTTTTCGACATCGAGTTGTTTTGAATAGCGTCTCTCAAGCGCCTGAGCCATTGCAGCGTAGTCATCACCACCGGTAATACCTGTGATGTTGTAACGACGGTATTCCGGTTTAACTGGCCCTTCTTGATTGAAGACCACGCAAGATGCAATCGTACTTTCACCCATGGTGTGACTGATATCGAAACATTCCATGCGTTTGATAACGTCCATTGACAGCACTTCTTGAAGCTCCTTAAAGCGCTGATTGATCGTCATCTTGTGATTAATCTTGGTGGTAATGGCTGTTAATGCATTGGTGTTAGACAGTTTAAGGTAGCGACCACGAGTGCCAGAAGGATTGGTATTGAAGTGGATCTTACGACCCGCAACTTCACACAAGGCTTCTTGAATCGGTGTGACATCTTCCATCAAATCAGCACTAAGGATGAGACGAGTTGGGATGGTTCTCGCTTCATTATGTGCAAGATAGTATTGGCTTAAAAAGCTCGAAAAGACTTCCTCTCGCACCGTATTGTTTGGAATTTTTGGGAAATGGCTTCTACTGCCTAAAACCTTTCCTTGGCGAATCATCAAGATGTGAATACAAGCCACGCCATTTTCTTGAGCAAAACCTAACACGTCCATATCTTCCATTGAGTCGTCAGATACGTATTGTTGCTCTTGCACGCGTCGAATCGCTTGGATCTGGTCACGGAAAGCAGCTGCTTGCTCAAAGCGAAGCTCTTGGCTTGCCTTGTCCATTTTGTCGATGAGTGTCTCAAGAACTAGCTTGTCTTTCCCTTGCAGGTATAAACGAACGTAGTCGATAAGCTTGCTGTACTCTTCATCAGAGATAATTGAGCTGACACATGGCGCAGCGCAACGACCAATCTGATACATCAAACACGGGCGCGTTCTGTTGGCATAAACCGTATCTTCACACTGACGAGCAGGAAAGATTTTCTGTATTAGGTGCAACGTCTCACGCACAGCGCCGGAATCAGGATAAGGACCAAAGTATTCTCCCTTTTTCTTCTTAGCACCACGATGCATCGACAAACGAGGATGTTTGTGACCACTAATAAAAATATAGGGATACGACTTATCATCACGCAGAAGTACGTTGTATTTTGGTAGGTACTGCTTGATGTAGTTGTGCTCAAGGATAAGAGCTTCTGTTTCTGTATGCGTTACAGTGACATCGATTTTATCGATATTGCTAACTAGAGCGCGCGTTTTTTCACTGTCGACTTTTTTACGGAAATAACTGGAAAGGCGTTTTTTGAGGTTCTTTGCTTTACCGACGTAGATAACAACAGCCTCGGCGTTATACATACGATAAACGCCGGGCTGTTCTGTTACTGTCTTGAGAAATGACACTGAGTCAAACAAGTTGGTCACTATACGATCTCAGTGTTAAAGGGTCTCAGTGTCTAACATTCCATGTCTAATCGCTAAATGCGTCAGCTCTACATCGCCACTGATATCCAATTTGCTGAACAAACGGTAGCGGTAACTGTTGACTGTTTTAGGACTTAGATTGAGTTGTTCTGAAATATCCGTCACTTTCTGACCTTTGGTAATCATCATCATGATTTGAAGTTCACGCTCAGATAAGTCTGCGAATGGATTTTCAGACGCAGGCGAGAATTGGCTCAAAGCCATCTGCTGCGCAATTTCTGGTGAAATGTATCGTTGGCCACTATTAACCACTCGAATTGCATTTACCATTTCATCCGGACCTGCCCCTTTAGTAAGGTAACCAGCAGCTCCAGCTTGCATCACTTTAGTTGGAAACGGATTTTCCGTATGAACAGTTAAAACGATGATTTTAACATCAGGGTTGAAACGCAAGATTTTCTTGGTTGCTTCTAAGCCACCAATACCAGGCATATTCATATCCATCAAAATAACGTCAGTATTATTAGTACGACACCATTTTGCAGCATCTTCACCGCTTTCAGCTTCCCCTGCTACGTTCATTCCACGGACGTCTTCAATAATACGTCGTATCCCTGTGCGAACCAGCTCGTGATCATCTACAAGGAAAACATTTATCAAACTTGTATCTCCACACTATTAATTGGCTCTGCAACCACTGTGTCATTTCATCTGTTTGAAACAATTGAACAAAGGAACAGTGGATCGCAGCATTGAGTACATCTTAACTTAATTACTAAAAAAAAGCTCTGTTGAATATGTGCTGAAACACGAACTTTAGCAAGTACTTATTAACAAATAAGCTAACTAAAACAACAAGCTTTTTCTAAAAATCAACCAGTTAAAACAACACCCAATAAAATTACACAAGATAAAGATATTTTCAATACCATTGAATAGCCATTCGCGACAATTTCACTTATTTGCTTATGGAGTCCCGTTATTTGCCTCTGTTAACTAGAATTTAGTTAGTATTTTGGTTGCCTGTTGTGCGCAGAGAGCCGCTAGATGGTAGTATTCGATTCCCCATTTCAATAGGTTACTACATTGGATATTCAGCAAGGCTTTGTACTCACAAGACAAGCGAGAGACTTTTCAGGGCGTACCCAAATTGACTTGTGGTTAAGCTCCCCTCAAGGCCCAACTCTGCTGACGATTCAAAATGAAAAACCTGTATTTTTCGTCGCTCAATCTGATGTTGAAGAATGTCAGGCAATCGCAGCGAAAGAGTCGATTGATTGCCAATTCAAGTCCCTAGAACTCGCCACATTCGATCAAACCCCTCTCGCCGCATGTTATACATCACTAGCGAGAAGTAGCTTTGGTTTAGCACAAGCCTTTCACAGCGAAGAAATTCAGACCTTTGAAAGCGATATTCGACTCGCCGATCGATATCTGATGGAACGCTTTATCAAGGGCAGCATTGAGTTCACTGGGACTGCCGTGAAAAAAAGTCAGCATCTTAGAGTTTCCAATGCAAAATGCAGAGCGGGCAATTACTTACCCAGTTTATCTGTGGTTTCGCTTGATATTGAATGCTCGGAAAAAGGCGTACTTTATTCCATTGGCTTAGACAGCCCGATGGACAGCCGAGTCATCATGGTCGGCGAACCACAAGAGGCTGACACAAACGTCCAATGGGTTCCTAATGAAAAAGCTCTAATCGAGGCGATGATTAGATGGTTTTCTGAATTTGATCCCGACATCATCATCGGTTGGAATGTCATTGATTTCGACTTTAGGCTACTGCACAAACGTTCAGAATGGAACGAAGTGAAGCTCAGCATCGGTAGAGACAATCAACCAAGCTTTTTCCGTAGTTCTGCACAAAACCAGCAAGGCTTTATCACGATTCCAGGCCGCGTTGTGTTGGATGGCATCGACATGCTCAAGACAGCGACCTACCACTTCCGCTCTTGGTCTCTTGAATCTGTATCTCAAGAGCTACTCGGCGAAGGCAAAGACATCCATAACGTTCACGACCGCATGGATGAGATAAACCGGATGTTTAAGTTCGATAAGCCTTCGCTCGCCAAGTACAACCTTCAAGACTGCGTGCTAGTAAATCGCATCTTCGAACACACTCACCTACTCGACTTCGCGATTGAGCGCTCTCGATTAACCGGTGTCGAGCTGGATCGTGTTGGTGGCTCTGTCGCTGCTTTTACGAACTTATACATGCCTCAGATACACCGAGCGGGTTACGTCGCGCCTAATTTAGAGCCCGAGAACTGGATCGCTAGCCCCGGTGGCTATGTGATGGATTCGATTCCCAATTTGTACGACTCGGTTTTGGTACTCGATTTTAAGAGCCTATACCCATCGATCATTCGATCTTTCTTGATTGATCCAATGGGGCTGATAGAAGGACTAAAGTTAGAGCTAGGCTCTGAAGAAGACCAAGCGGTGGCTGGGTTTCGTGGCGGTCAGTTTCACCGCTCTAAGCACTTTCTACCAGAGATGATCGAAAACCTGTGGGCAGCACGTGACGTTGCAAAGAAGAACAACGAAAAAGCGTTCTCTCAAGCGATTAAGATCATCATGAACTCCTTCTATGGTGTGCTTGGCTCTTCTGGTTGTCGCTTCTTCGATACCCGTTTGGCCTCATCGATCACTATGCGTGGGCATGAGATCATGAAGCAAACCAAGGTTCTAATCGAGGATAAAGGTTATCAAGTAATTTACGGAGATACCGATTCAACCTTCGTATCGCTAAACGGCAGTTACGATCAACAAAAAGCAGATGAGATCGGAAACGCACTGGTCGCTTACATCAACGATTGGTGGACGAATCATTTAAAAGAAACCTACAACCTAACCTCAATACTCGAACTGGAATACGAAACTCACTATCGCAAGTTTCTAATGCCAACCATTAGAGGTTCAGAAACCGGTTCGAAGAAACGATATGCAGGCTTGATCAATCAAGGCGATCAAGAGAAGATCATCTTTAAAGGGCTTGAAAGTGCGCGAACCGACTGGACACCTCTCGCTCAGCAATTCCAACAAACCCTGTATGAGATGGTGTTTCACGACCAAGATCCAACGGACTATGTCAGACAGTTTGTCGATGAAACCGCTGCTGGTAAACACGATGATTTACTGGTGTACCAAAAGCGTTTGCGCCGCAAACTACACGAGTATCAAAAAAACATTCCTCCACAGGTTCGCGCAGCTCGTCTGGCCGATGAGATAAATGCCAAGCTTGGTCGCCCGCTGCAATACCAAAACAAAGGGCGTATTGAATATTTGATTACTCTGATTGGCCCTGAGCCAAAGGAGTACTTGAAGAATGGTATCGATTATCAGCATTACATCGACAAACAGATTAAACCGGTCGCAGAGGCTATCTTACCCTTCATCGGTTTAGATTTTGAACGAGTCAGCGGGCAGCAGCTAGGTCTGTTCTAGATTGAGCCCTCTTTTCGAGGCGACATTAGACTCGAGATATCTATTAAAACTCGAGCCAAACATCAAAAAGAAAAAAGCAGAGAAGTGCTGTGTTACTCAGCCCGCTCTGCTTTTTAGTATTCATTGGGAGGTTACGAATCTCTACCCGATTCTAAACTCAGTTTTCTGATACTGCTTAACCAGCCACTCGCCAAAGCCATCAAGAATCCCTATCACCGAACGTTTAGGAATCGGTCTACCAGAAAGTAAAATGCCTAACCTTTGGATTTCGACGTCTTTATCTGGGTGATACTTCAAGAACTGTTGACCACACTCTATTGGGTCATCGAACCAATATTTGTCACGATACATCACCAAAGAGTAACTCGCTCGCAGTAGCTTTTTAGCAATGATCACCTGTGCTGCAACTTGTTGTTCTGGCGTTGTTGCTCGGGCTATCTTGTTGCGATAAACCGCCAACCAGTTTTCCGCATCCATATTCCAGTGCTTGGCAATTTCCCAACTTGTTTCAAAATCACCATAACAATCCGATAAGTCTTCACCATGCACACACACGGCTAAATGCTTGAGCATAAAGCCCCACGTGAATATGTTGTCGAAATCAACGATCTCGCTCACCAAGGTAGTTTTAATCGCCACTTGAGTGACCTGAGGGAAGCTCTTTTGAAAACGCCATTTGATGGTATTCAGCAGCGTGGTTCGTTGATCTGGGAAAGGACGATGGGTAACCACAACCACATCTAAATTCGAGCGACCGACAACGGCTTGTTTGCGTGCCACACTGCCATAAACATAGACACTGTGTAGATTGGATCCTAACCCACCTTTTAAAAAGGTAATCAGATCGTTAACCACAGGTTGGAATTCAGGTTGAAATGGCTGTGTTGGGTCAATAACAGGTAGCTGCATAGGTCGTTTCGGTAAATAAAATAATGATTTAACTGTCTCTCTATGATCGCTTAGGTGACTTTATGATTCAAGCTATTCCTATTTATAGCGTCTACGAGATATAATCACCGGATAGACCCAATAAGGACAAACACAAAATGCCTAGAGCAAGTGAGATTAAAAAAGGTTTTGCGATCAACGTTGATGGCAAAACAGTACTAGTAAAAGATATCGAAGTGACAACACCAGGTGGCCGTGGCGGTCAAAAGATTTACCGCTTCCGTGGTCACGATGTAGCAACTGGCGTTAAAACAGAAGTTCGCCACAAGGCTGACGAAATCGTTGAAACTATCGACGTAACTAAGCGTGCAGTGATGTTCTCTTACGTTGACGGCAACGAGTACATCTTCATGGATAACGAAGATTACTCACAGTTCATCTTCAACGGTGAAATGATCGAAGACGAACTACTGTTCATCAACGAAGAAACTCAAGGCATGTACGCGATTCTTATCGACGGTACTGCAGCAACGCTTGAACTACCAACTTCAGTTGAGCTAGTGATCGAAGAAACAGACCCTTCAATCAAAGGTGCATCTGCTTCAGCTCGTACTAAGCCAGCTCGTCTATCTACAGGCCTTACTGTTCAAGTTCCTGAGTACATTGCAACTGGCGACAAAGTTGTTGTGAACACAGCTGAACGTAAATACATGAACCGCGCAAGCTAAGATATTTATTATGACCGAAGCTAACGACCTAATGTCTTACGACGACGCAATTGACACTGCATACGACATCTTTCTAGAGATGGCTCCTGATAACCTTGAACCAGCAGACGTGATCCTATTCACGGCTCAGTTTGAAGATCGTGGCGCTGCAGAGCTCGTTGAAACTGGTGACGATTGGGTTGAACATGTTGGCTTTGAAGTCGACAAAGAGATCTACGCTGAAGTACGCATTGGTCTTGTAAATGAAGCTGATGATGTCTTAGATGACGTATTCGCTCGTCTGCTGATCAGCCGTGACCCTGAACACAAGTTCTGTCACATCTTGTGGAAACGCGACTAGGCTCTTCTTAAATCAGCTCAGAGTACTGAGCTGATTTTCTTACGACTTCATAGCCTCATCACTTTACCAAACTGCAACTCTACAAAATTATGACCAAAGCAAAGACAGATACACTATCCAAAGGCTATGCCTGTGTTGGATTAGTAAACCCCAAAACACCTGAAAATGTTGGCTCAGTAATGCGAGCGGCTGGTTGCTACGGAGCAAACTCTGTATTTTATACTGGCACCCGTTATGACCACGCTCGACAGTTTCATACCGACACCAAGGAAAAGCACCTTGAGCTACCATTAATTGGTGTTGAAGACCTGAAAGACATTATTCCAGTTGGCTGCGTACCAATCGCGGTTGATTTGATAGAAGGCGCTAAGCCTCTGCCTGATTATAAGCACCCACCTCGTGCTTTTTATATCTTCGGCCCTGAAGATGGAACTCTGAAAAAAGAGATCACGGACTTCTGTCGTGAAACTATCTACGTTCCGACTAATGGCTGCATGAACCTTGCTGCCGCGGTCAATGTTATTTTGTATGACCGCATGGCGAAGGGTGACAACTTCTCGAATCATTTGAAAGTGACCTAATACCAATCGTAGTCCATAGCTAGTCACCCTAGCTAGTGAAGCACTTCTACCTGGTTAATCGTTTCTACTTGGTAAGCACTTCGACATGATTTGAACTGCGCCATATTCAAGACGAAAAAAAACCTGCTAAGTTAGCAGGTTTTTTAGTATTCGAAACGTTGGATTAAGCTTTAAGCTTAAGAACTGTAGCAACTACTGGTGTAATTACTTACGTGATCTTGGCTTAGCCGGTTTAGCCGGGCGTCCGTTGTTCAGTTTAGGCTTTTTGGTAGCCTGAGGTTTGCCATTGGTCGCTGGAGCACTACGACCTGAATCAGGTGTTGTAGTTCCGCGAGTAGCAGGCTTCTTACGTTTAGTCTGGTTGCTGCGGCCTTTAGGAGCATTTGCACGCTCTTCGTGACGCTTAACAGCGCGACGAATTTTTTGGCTACGAGAACGCTCACGCTTACGAGAAGTGTTTGCAGGATCAAGATCCAACAGTGTCTCTTTTTCTGGCTGAAGTTCAACAAGCTCACGCAAGTAGTTTACTTCTTGAAGATCTAGCTCTTTCCAACCGCCACGAGGCAGTTTCTTATCAAGGTAGATATCACCGTAACGTACACGTTTCAGACGGCTTACTGTTGTTTCTTGTGATTCCCAAAGACGACGAACCTCACGGTTACGACCTTCGTTAATCGCTACGTAGAAAGTATGGTTCATACCTTCACCGCCAGCGTAAACCACGTCTTCGAAACGAGCCATACCATCTTCAAGTTGAACGCCACGAGTAACGTTTTTAACTTTTTGCTCAGTCACTTCACCAAACACACGTACTAGGTACTCACGCTCAACCTGACGGCTTGGGTGCATTAGGCGGTTTGCAAGTTCACCATCAGTAGTGAAAAGCAAAAGACCCGATGTGTTTGCATCAAGACGACCAACTGAAATCCAACGAGAACCACGGATCTTAGGTAGACGATCGAAAACAGTGCGGCGACCTTCAGGATCATGACGAGTACAAAGCTCACCTTCCGGTTTGTAATAAGCAAGTACACGACAAACCACTTCTTCAGAGGCTTTGCCTGTAATAGTGTGGCCATCGATACGGATCACTGAGTTCTCGTCTTCAAGACGCTCACCCAATTTCGCAACTTGACCGTTAACACTTACACGACCAGATTTAATTAAACCTTCTAGTTCACGACGAGAACCGTGACCAGCTCGCGCTAAAACCTTCTGTAATTTTTCGCTCATTTACTCTTTTCTACCTAATTGTCGTCTTCACAGACGTCGAATGAATTTTTCGCGACCAAATCGCGGTCGCGTATTATCGCAAATAACCTGCCAAAAAGCACTTGTTATTTACTCTGGCAGGTTTGCTGTTTCGTTACAGACTGTTAATCAGTAACGCTATTATTCAAACGGCGCTGGATCGCCGGCACCACGACGTAAAACAACGGCATCATCGTCACTGAAGTCAATAACCGTAGTCGGTTGCTCACCTAAGTAGCCGCCATTCAAAATGACATCAACCGCATGCTCTAGGCTGTCGCGAATTTCTTCTGGATCCGATTCAGTTGTCTCGTTACCCGGAAGAATCAGAGACGTCGACATCAATGGCTCGCCCATTGCTTCCAACAGGTCAAGTGCAATCTTGTTGTCTGGGACACGAATACCAATCGTTTTACGTTTCGCGTTCATCAAACGCTTCGGTACTTCTTTGGTTGCTTTGAAGATAAACGTGTAAGCACCGGGCGTGTGCGCCTTAAGTAAACGGAAAGCCACGTTATCAACTCGTGCATACAGTGACAATTCAGAAAGGTCACGGCATAACAACGTGAAATTGTGCTTATCATCGATTCGACGAATTTTACAGATGCGTTCAAGTGCTTGTTTGTTTTCAAGCTGACAGCCCAGCGCATAACCGGAATCTGTTGGATAAACCACAACGCCGCCATTGCGAATAATCGCAACCGCTTGAGTAATTAAGCGCGCTTGTGGGTTATCTGGGTGTACATAAAAAAACTGGCTCATTGTTGATCCTCGTTATCGAATCTCGCGACTCTATCATCAGAAGGAGCTGGTTCACCTAAATACTGTCATCGGTATCAGTTGGTGAAACCGTTTGAAACTCCCAATCTTTCCATACTTCTTCGACCCCAGAAGGTAGCCAGAGATTACGTCCAAGTTCCATCCACGGAGATGGATAATGGAAGTCACTGCCTTGGGAGGCTAATAGTTTGTATTGTATAGCATAATCCGCAAGTGTGCGTCTTTCTTGTTGCGCTTGCTGAGGCTGAGCGACTTCCATAGCGTCACCTTTTGCTTCAACAAATGCAGCTAACAGACGCTTAACCCACTTCGCTGTTAAACCATATCGGCCGGGGTGAGCTAATACGGCTTGACCACCAGCAGCATGAATAGCCGTTACAGCATCACTCATTGAACACCACGTTGGCGGCACATAACCTGGGTTATTGCGAGTCAGAAACTTTTTAAACACCTGCTGCATGGTTTTTGCGTAGCCGTTATCGACTAACCACTTAGCAAAGTGAGCACGAGTGATAGGCGCATCACCAGCTATCAATTTAACTTCTTCTAGCAAGCCTTCACGAGTCGCTTTCTCAAGACGTTGAGCAATCATCTCTGCACGCCCGACACGATGTTGCTTCTGTTGTTCAATTAACGCTTTTAGCTCTGGTGACTCCGGATCAACATTTAACCCAACAATATGGATATCTTTGTTTTGCCAAACGGTCGAAATCTCTATGCCGTTGATCAACTGGATAGGAAGGTTGTTATCAGCAATATAGCTGCGTGCTTCAGCAAGCCCATCAGTCGTATCATGATCTGTAATCGCTAACGCTTCGATGTTAAAGCCTAGCGCTCGGTCAATCAGTTCAGGTGGAGTAAGTCGGCCATCTGAGGCTGTTGTATGACTATGTAGATCAATTCTCATATATTCTTTTTCATTGTTTTCAATTTTTATCGTTATATTTGTGTCAACGCACTTGACCTGCAAGCACAAAACTAGTTAACTAGTACACAAATACGAAGTATCACATTTGATAGGTTCACCATGTTACAAGAATTTAACCAAAACCATAAAGATAAAGTTTTAGAACTTTCTTCAGTAGAAGCAAGTTCAGAGCTTAATTGGTGGCGCACTTGGACAAGTTCTTGGTGGGCTAACGTGTACTTCTAGTTAAACAGTTTGTTTATAAAAAAGTTATCACTAAGCCCGCTTTAATAGCGGGCTTTTTAATTTGTCGAACATCTCACATTCAACTGACTAACAAATCATCGAATTGACCATATTCTAGATTGGGTGAAAGGTATCTTTATGCGACTATGTACGGCAGGAAATTTAAAGAATCATAAAGGAGGTCTTGTGAACAAGGCCATTGAAATCAAAAAGCTGGGAACCATTGAGGTCATCAATTCTTCAGTTCCTTACTCGCAAGATCCAACCAGCGTTTTTCATACTTTGTGTGAAAACAAAACAGACAGCCTGTTGTTGGAATCTGCTGAGATTGAATCTAAACAGAACCTGACAAGCCTACTCCTTATCGACTCTGCTGTTCGCATCGTATGTCGCGGACATGAAGTAACCTTCCAAGCATTGACTGAAAATGGTCAAGCGCTTATCGAACATCTAACTCAAAACGTTAAAGCAGAAATTGAATCTGACCTTACCGATAACGTTTTGACGCTGACTTTTGTCGAGCCAAGCAACGAATTAGATGAAGACTCACGTTTAAGAGAAGCTTCTTCATTCGATGCACTGCGTTTGGTTCAACACAGCTTTGAGCAAGACGCGGATAACAAGCACGCGTTATTCATGGCGGGCCTATTCGCTTACGACATCGTGGCGAACTTTGAACCGCTAGGTGATGCTGAAGCGACTAACAACTGCCCTGACTTTGTTTTCTACGTTGCGGAAACACTATTGCGTTTCGATCACCAAGAGAACGAAGGTCTGCTTCACGCCAGCTTGTTCACTCAAGATGAAAACATCAGAACACAATTAACTGAGCGTCTAGCTGACATTCAGACACAATGTCAGTCATTGAAAGCCATCACAGAAGTAACGCCGCTCGACAATGTTGACGCTGTACCAAGTGTTTCAGATGAAGACTTCTGCCAAACGGTTCGTGACTTAAAAGAGTACGTAGTTAAAGGCGATGTATTCCAAGTTGTACCTTCACGCCGCTTCACGCTGCCTTGCCCTGCTCCACTTGCGGCTTATAAAGAGCTCAAGCAAAGTAATCCAAGCCCTTACATGTTCTATATGCAAGACGAGCTGTTTACTCTGTTTGGTGCTTCTCCAGAAAGTGCTCTGAAATACGAAACCGAAACCAACCAAATCGAGATTTACCCAATTGCTGGTACTCGCCGTCGTGGTAAGCGCCCAAATGGCCAAATCGATTTCGACCTAGACAGCCGTATAGAACTTGAACTGCGTACCGACAAGAAAGAAAACGCCGAGCACATGATGCTTGTTGACCTAGCACGTAACGATGTGGCTCGTATTGCCGAAGCAGGCACTCGCCACGTAGCAGACTTGCTGAAAGTGGATCGCTACAGCCATGTGATGCACTTGGTTTCTCGTGTTGTTGGTCAGCTACGTGAAGACTTAGATGCTCTGCACGCTTACCAAGCTTGTATGAACATGGGCACGCTAACGGGCGCACCAAAAATCCGCGCAATGCAGCTTATTCGTGACGTAGAAAAAACGCGTCGTGGCAGCTACGGTGGTGCAGTCGGTTATCTAACCGGTGAAGGGACTCTAGATACTTGTATCGTGATTCGTTCTGCTTACGTTGAAGATGGCGTTGCACAAGTACAAGCTGGCGCTGGTGTGGTGTTCGATTCAGACCCACAAGCAGAAGCCGATGAAACTCGCGGCAAAGCACAAGCGGTTATCTCTGCGATTCAAGCTGCTCATACTAAAAACCTAACAACTAAGAAGGAGTCGTAATCATGGCTGATATTGTATTCATCGATAACTTCGACTCGTTCACTTACAACCTTGTAGACCAGTTCCGTTCGTTGGGTCACAGCGTGAAAATTTACCGTAACAACATTCCAGCAAAGGTAGTTGAAGCGGCGATCAACGAACTAGACAACCCTGTTGCACTGCTTTCACCAGGCCCTGGCGCTCCAGCGGATGCGGGCTGCATGCCTGAGCTAATTCAGCTGCTAAAAGGCAAAGTGCCAATGATTGGTATTTGCTTAGGCCACCAAGCGATTGTTGAAGCCTACGGCGGCACCGTTGCAGGCGCTGGCGAAATCATTCATGGTAAGGTGTCGATGATGGAACACCAAAACCATGCGACTTACCAAGGCTTACCTTCGCCGCTGGCTATCGCTCGCTACCACTCTTTAGTGGCAACGCATGTATCCGATAGCCTAACAGTGACCGCTGAAGTCGATGATTTGGTAATGTCTGTAGTTCAAGAACAAGACAAGGTTTGTGGGTTCCAATTCCACCCTGAATCGATTATGACGACCTACGGTGCAACGCTTCTAGCGAACGCTATCGAATGGGCTCTTGAGAAACCTCTTCATCTAGAGAAAAGCTCTACTCTTGATAAAAAGACTAACTAGGAAACGATCATGGAACAGATTAATAAACTTTACGAACAACAGTCTCTTACTCAAGAAGAAAGCCAACAACTGTTTGATGTGATCATCAAGGGCGAACTAGACCCAATTTTGATGGCTTCTGCGCTTACTGCACTGAAAATCAAAGGCGAAACGCCGGATGAAATCGCTGGCGCAGCGAAAGCACTGCTTGCTAATGCAAACCCGTTCCCACGTCCTGATTACGATTTCGCAGACATCGTAGGTACAGGTGGCGACGGTCATGACACCATCAACATTTCTACAACTTCTGCATTTGTAGCAGCAGCGTGTGGTTTAAAAATAGCTAAGCACGGCAACCGCAGCGTATCGAGCAAATCAGGCTCTTCTGACCTACTGGATTCGTTCGGTATTAACCTAGCGATGACAGCAGAAGACACTCGTACTGCAGTCGACGAGCTTGGCGTAGCATTCCTATTTGCTCCGCAATATCACGTCGGTGTACGTCACGCGATGCCTGTTCGTCAGACGATGAAAACGCGCACTATCTTCAACATCCTTGGTCCACTGATTAACCCTGCTCGCCCTAATATCGAGTTAATGGGTGTTTACAGCAAAGAGCTCGTCCGCCCTATCGCGGAAACCATGCTGCAAATGGGTATGAAGCGTGCTGCCGTTGTGCATGGTAGTGGCCTTGATGAAGTGGCTATTCATGGCGAGACAATCGTTGCTGAAATTAAAGATGGCAAAATTCACGAGTACACAGTGACACCGGCAGACTTTGGCCTGAACACTCACCCTCTTGAAGCAATCAAGGGCGGCGAGCCAGAAGAGAACAAAGCCATCACAACCGATATCCTGACGGGTAAAGGCACAGATGCTCAAGTTGGCGCTGTGGCAGTCAACGTTGCTCTGCTAATGCGTCTATTTGGTCACGAAGATCTAAAAGCCAACACACAGCAAGCGATTGACGCGATGAACTCTGGCAAAGCATACGAGCTTGTACAAAAGCTTGCTGCACACGCCTAACGAACGACGGAGTTGAGACAAAGAATATGACACAGACTACCGATAAACTGTCGACCCACGTTTCAGTCAAAGACGCTGAAATGGCGGAAGTATTAGCAAAAATCGTTCGTGACAAATACCAATGGGTTGAAGCGCGTAAGCAAACTCAACCATTGGACGAGTTTAAAGCAGCGTTAACCGCAACAGACCGCAGCTTTTATGATGCATTGAGCGGCGAACAAACGGTTTTCATCACTGAATGTAAGAAGGCATCTCCGTCAAAAGGTTTAATCCGTGACGAGTTTGATTTGGACTACATTGCATCGGTGTACAACAACCACGCCAACGCAATTTCAGTACTGACAGACGAGAAATACTTTCAAGGTGACTTTGAGTTTTTACCAAAGGTTCGCAGCATTGCTAAGCAGCCTATTCTTTGTAAAGACTTCATGGTTGATACCTACCAAGTTTATCTAGCTCGTCACTACTCAGCTGATGCTATCTTGTTGATGCTATCGGTATTGAATGACGAAGAGTACCAAGCGCTTGCTGAAGTCGCTCACTCGCTAAACATGGGTGTACTTACCGAAGTCAGCAACGAAGAAGAGCTTCATCGCGCTGTCGCTTTAAAAGCAAAAGTGATCGGTATTAATAACCGTAACCTACGTGACCTTTCGACGGATTTGAACCGTACTAAAGAGTTGGCTCCGCTGATTCGCGAACTGGCTCCAAACGCAGTCGTGATTTCAGAGTCTGGCATCTACAACCATCAGCAAGTACGTGACCTTTCAACATTTGCAGACGGCTTCCTAATCGGTAGCTCTCTGATGGCTGAAAAGAACCTAGAGCTTGCGGTGCGTAAAGTGACACTCGGTGAAAACAAGGTGTGTGGTTTAACTCACTCTGACGATGCAGCAAAGGCTTATCAAGCCGGTGCAGTATTCGGTGGTTTGATTTTCGTTGAAGCGTCTAAGCGTCATGTTGATATCGAAGCAGCTCGTTTAACCATGAGCGGCGCACCTTTGAACTACGTGGGTGTGTTCCAAAATCATAGTGTTGCTGACGTTGCTAACACAGTTTCTGAACTCGGTCTGTTTGCGGTGCAACTGCACGGTGATGAGTCTCAAGCATTTGTCGATGAACTAAAACAATCTCTACCTGAACACGTTGAGATTTGGAAAGCTTACGGTGTTGCTTCTGGTGCTGAAAACGGTGCTAAAAGCACGCTACCAGAATTACTGAAAAGCAACGTGACTCGTCACCTGCTAGATACTAAAGTGGGTTCTCAAACGGGTGGTACAGGTCAAGCGTTCGATTGGAGCCTAATCAACAACCAAAGCGCAATCATGTTGGCGGGTGGCCTAAACCCAGACAATGCTAACCAAGCCGCTAAGTTAGGTTGTTTAGGATTAGACCTAAACTCTGGTGTTGAATCGGCTCCAGGTAAAAAAGACGCAGACAAACTGCAACGCGCTTTTGCAGCGATTCGTAATTACTAGTCTGGCTTCTAGAACTTAAGACCTAGAACTTAAAACCTAGAGCCCAGAAGCTAGAAAGCGGAAACTAAAAACATATTTGTGAGCTTTGCCTTTTGCGAAGCTCAAACAAGATTAAATGACTTGGTGTGAAGACACATCAATAGAATTGAAGGAATAACACAATGGCTAAACTCGATGCCTACTTTGGTGAATACGGCGGTCAATACGTACCGCAGATCCTAGTGCCAGCACTAGACCAACTGGAACAAGCATTTATCGATGCACAAGCAGATCCTGAGTTCCGCAGTGAATTCATGACGCTTCTTCAAGAGTACGCAGGTCGTCCAACGGCACTAACGCTAACGCGTAACCTGACTAAAGGTACAAAAACCAAACTGTACCTAAAGCGTGAAGATCTACTGCACGGTGGTGCTCACAAGACGAACCAAGTTCTTGGGCAAGCATTGCTAGCAAAACGTATGGGTAAACAGGAAATCATCGCTGAAACTGGCGCAGGCCAACATGGTGTTGCAACGGCTCTAGCTTGTGCTCTATTGGGCCTTAAGTGTCGTGTTTACATGGGTGCAAAAGACGTTGAACGTCAAAGCCCGAACGTGTTCCGTATGAAGCTAATGGGCGCAGAGGTTATCCCTGTTCATTCTGGCTCTTCAACGCTAAAAGATGCATGTAACGAAGCGCTACGTGACTGGTCTGCAACTTATGAAGACGCGCACTACCTATTGGGTACTGCGGCTGGCCCTCACCCATTCCCAACGATTGTTCGCGATTTCCAACGCATGATTGGTGAGGAAACGAAGCACCAAATCTTAGCTCGTGAAGGTCGCCTTCCAGATGCGGTTATCGCTTGTGTCGGCGGTGGTTCAAACGCTATCGGTATGTTCGCTGACTTTATTGAAGAAGAGTCTGTTCGCCTGATCGGTGTAGAGCCTGCTGGTAAGGGTATTGATACCGACCAACACGGCGCGCCGCTTAAGCACGGTAAAACCGGTATCTTCTTCGGTATGAAAGCACCACTGATGCAAGATGAGAACGGCCAAGTAGAAGAGTCGTACTCTGTTTCTGCAGGTCTAGATTTCCCATCAGTTGGTCCTCAACACGCGCACCTAAATGCCATTGGCCGTGCTGAATACGACAACGTGACCGATGATGAAGCGCTAGAAGCGTTCCAATTGATTGCACGCAAAGAAGGTATTATCGCAGCACTAGAGTCATCTCATGCTGTGGCTCACGCTGTAAAAATGGCTCACGACGACCCAGAGAAAGAACAGCTATTAGTGGTTAACTTATCTGGTCGTGGTGACAAAGATATCTTCTCTGTACACGACATTCTTAAAGAGAAAGGAGCATTATAATGGATCGCTATCAATCACTCTTCACTCGCTTAGCTGAAAAGAATCAGGGCGCATTTGTACCATTCGTAACGGTTGGCGATCCTAACCCTGAGCAGTCTCTTAAGATCATGGAAACGCTAGTTGAAGCGGGTGCTGACGCACTTGAGCTTGGTATCCCATTCTCAGATCCGCTTGCAGATGGCCCAACAATCCAAGGCGCAAATATTCGCGCGTTAGATTCAAAAGTCACGCCAGATGTGTGCTTCGATCTTATCGGTCAAATTCGTGCTAAATACCCAGAGCTACCAATCGGCCTACTGATGTACGCAAACTTGGTTTACGCACGTGGTATAGAAAATTTTTACGAACGCTGCGCAAAAGCAGGTATCGATTCAGTATTGATTGCTGATGTACCAACTAACGAGAGTGGCGAGTTTGTTGCTGCAGCTAAGAAGTTTGGTGTTCACCCAATCTTTATTGCTCCACCAACAGCAAGCGATGAAACGCTTCAATCAGTATCTGAGCTAGGTGGCGGCTACACCTACCTACTTTCTCGCTCAGGCGTAACGGGTGCAGAAACAAAAGCAAACATGCCAGTAACGGCACTGCTTGATCGCTTGAACAAGTTCGATGCGCCACCAGCACTGCTTGGTTTCGGTATCTCGGCTCCTGAACAAGTGAAAGAAGCGATTGTAGCTGGCGCTGCAGGTGCTATCTCAGGCTCAGCCGTAGTTAAAATCATTGAAAACAACGTTGAACAACCAGAAGCAATGCTTAAAGCCCTTGCGGAGTTTGTTACACCAATGAAAGCGGCGACGCAGAAATAATCGACGCTCGTAATCAATGGTCATTAAATAGAACCAGCGATTCAAATACTAAAAGGCTCCACAACTGTGGAGCCTTTTTTATTGCTCTTCATTTGAGCCAATCACTCATCGGCTTTCATCGCTTTCTTGATTGCTGCCTCATTGAGTGTCGCTTTAATCGGGTCGGTTATCTTCTCGACCAGATCGATGGGCATTGGGAATATGATTGTGGAAGTTCGCTCATTCGCTACTTCTGTTAGTGTTTGCATGTAACGCAGCTGAATCGCATTTGGCGCTTGATTAAGAACCTCTGCAGCCTCTTTCAGCTTGGTTGATGCTTCTAGTTCCCCTGTTGCATGGATCACCTTAGCTCGACGTGAACGTTCCGCCTCGGCTTGCTTAGCTAGAGCTCGCACCATACTGTCATCAAGATCCACATGCTTGATCTCGACATTGGCAATCTTGATCCCCCAGTTATCGGTGTGTTGATCCAGTATCGCTTGCAAGTCTCTATTGAGCTCTTCACGCTCAGACAATAGCTCATCCAACTCATGCTGTCCTAATACTGAACGCAGCGTTGTTTGTGACAGTTGGCTGGTCGCTTCGAGGTAGTTCTCTACATTATTGATCGCCATCTTCGGATCCAGCACTCGAAAATAGACCACAGCATTCACCTTCACTGACACGTTATCGCGTGTGATCAAATCTTGCGTCGGCACGTCCAACACGATAGTTCGTAGATCCACTCGCACAATTTGTTGGATGAAAGGAATGATGATAATTAACCCCGGCCCTTTCACACCGTAAAATCGCCCAAGGAAAAAAACCACTGCACGTTCATATTCGCGCAGAACTCTGAACATGCTGGCTATCAACAAGATAACGAGCACAATGACAATACCTATAGTGTGTATAAACATAACCGCCCCCTAATAGTAACGATGGCTAAGCAATTAATAATTCAATAACGTTTGTTCTAGCATGCCGCGCTAGCTAGATTTCGATGATGTATCATCGGGCAGCGCCTCAACATCCAAAGATAGCCCCGTCAGCTTGGTCACTCTGATGATCTGCCCCACTTGCAATTCACTCGCACATTTGGCTTGCCAGATTTCACCTTCGACTAGCACACGCCCCGCACCAGGGAAGCCGCTTACCACTTTGCCCGTGTCACCGACTACCGCTTCCATCCCCGTAGTCACTGGTTTGTTTCTCACTCGGACTAGCATTGATATTGTTACGACGATAAAGGCAACAGAGAACAAACTGATCCCGATAATTAGTGGCAATGCGATTTGATAACCTGGTACTTCGGTATCCATCAACATGATTGAACCGAGCGTAAACGCAGCAACTCCGCCCAAACCAAAAATACCAAAGCTAGGGCTAAAGGCCTCTGCGACCATCAAAGCAATTCCCAATAGGATTAAAGCAAGGCCCGCGTAACTCACAGGCAGCATTTGTAAGGAGTACATCGCTAATAACAGACAGATACCACCCAAAACACCCGGTAGCCCGACGCCGGGGTTATAGAATTCGAGTAACAAACCGTAGATACCAATCAGCATCAAAATATATGCAACGTTCGGGTTCGTGATCACTGACAGCAAACTAAAGCGCCAGTCTTGTTCTCGCTCGACAAAAGCAACATCACTAAGTTGGACTTCCTGACTGACACCGTTGATGGTGACGGTGCGCCCGTTACTCAGTTCAACCAATTGCTGAAGGTCGCTGGCAATAAAATCAATCACGTTAAGAGTCAGTGCATTCTCAGAATCCAAACTTGCTGCCTCTCGCACCGCTTTTTCTGCCCATTCTTCATTACGGTTGTGTAGCTTAGCCAAACTGACAATGTAAGCCGCAGCATCATTGATGACTTTCTTTTCCATCGCAGTGGTGGCTTTTACTTGGTCTGAGTTCTCTTGTTTTGTTTCGTCTTGCTCACTCGTTGACGTGTTGTCATCTTTATTGGCGTCGTCTTGAGGAGATAACGGATTAGCAGGCGCTTTGCCCCCACCGAGCGACACAGGGGTTGCTGCACCTAGATTAGTTCCGGGCGCCATAGAAGCGATGTGACTAGCAAGTAAAATATAGGTTCCGGCGCTCGCTGCTCGTGAACCCGCAGGCCCAACCCAAGTTGCTATCGGAATCGGTGATGTGGTGATGGATCGAATAATGTCACGCATCGAAGAATCTAACCCGCCAGGCGTGTTCATTTTCAAAATGATGAGCTTTGCTTGCTCATCGTGAGCTTGTTCTATTTCTCTAGTGAGGTAATCACTGGTCGCCGGACCTATCCCTCCGTTCACCTCAATCACCCAGACATCATCGGCCTGAGCGAACACAGAGCTGAACAACAGAAGAAACACAAACAAGTACTTTAATATAAAAGTCATAGCCCCTCTCCTTACAACTGAGATGCTAGATAGACGTTTTATTTAAAGCGCAGAGGTAACATCTTGGTAATAAATAGATACCTTAAGCATAGTTCAGGCTAAATTTCACACAACACGTAGCTGTGGATTCACCCCAACATAGGTGTTCAAAAAACACTCGCAAATGAAATCAAAATGTTAACAAGATATTTTCAATACCAGCGCTTGTAAATCATTCACAAAATCTCCAGCGAAAAGTCTTTTATAAATTCAACAAATAACATCGCAATAAAAAACCAAGGCAAACGATTGCATTGTTGTGCAAAATCAACAAATGACATTAGACCACCAGTTTTTCAGAGACTTTCACCTCTGCTCATATTGATAAATGTAAAGGATACGTGTAAAACTCGTCGCGAAATATTAATCCAATGGTACATCGTACATTGGTGAGTAGTTCTGGGATTTTTATATTTAGTAGCACAGAGGTTATGGAAGTGTTAAAAGAAAAGAGTTTACTAAGCAACATCGGCGTTCAAGTCGTTATTGCAATGATCATCGGTACCGCTGTCGGTGCAATGATGGGTGACAGCGCAACAATGTTCGCTCCACTGGGCGCAATCTTCATCAATTTAATCAAGATGCTGGTTATTCCTCTAGTCGCAGTTGCCCTAATTTCAGGTGCTGCAGGTCTAGGTAATAGCTCATCGGCAGGTAAAGTTGGTGTGGTTACACTGGGTTACTTTGCACTAACGTCTGCACTTGCTGTAGCACTAGCGCTTGTAATGGGTGAAGTATTCGAACCGGGTCGTGGTATCGATGTTTCTGGCGTTGAAGGTATGTTCTCTTCTGAATACGCTGCGAAAGGCGAACTTCCAACGTTCTGGGCAACCATCACGGGCATGATCCCGACCAACGTTTTCCAATCACTGAACGAAGCTAACATTCTGCAAATTCTCGTTTTCTGCTTATTCTTCGGTATTGCGATTTCTAAACAAGCGAAAGAAAAACGTGACCCAATCATCAATGGCGTAAACGCGATTGTTGACGCTATGGTTTGGATGATCAACAAGGTTATGATCATTGCACCACTTGGCGTATTCGGCCTAATGGCAGAAGCAGTAGGTACATTCGGCTTTGGCGCACTTATGGTCGTGTTCAAGCTGTTCATTGTCTACATTGCTGCGATTCTTATCTTCGGCTTTGTGGCATACCCACTGATGATTCAGATCTTCACTAAGACTTCAGCTAAGAAGTTCCTAGTGGCAATGAAGAAGCCTCAAGCGGTTGCACTATCAACAGCCTCTTCAATGGCGACACTGCCAGTAACAATGGAAACGGTAGAGAAAGAACTTGGTGTTCGTAACTCTACGGCTTCATTCGTTCTGCCACTTGGTGCGACGATCAACATGTCTGGTAACGCAATTTACTACGGCCTAGTTGCTATCTTCTTCGCACAGCTGTTCAACATCGACCTATCTATGGGTGCTTACGTTGCTATCATCGTAACGTCTACCCTAGGTGCGGTTGGTCAAGCGGGTGTTCCAGGTCCTTCTTTCCTAGTGGTTGCGGTTCTTCTAGCAGCTGGTATCCCTATTGAAGGTCTACCTCTGTTGTTCGCTCTAGACCGTATCTTCGACATGATCCGTACTGCTCTGAACATCACTGGTGATGCGGCATGTGCAGTAATCGTTGATTCTCTAATCAAAGACGAAGAACAAGAAGCTGAGCTACAAAAACAGCAAGCGTAAAGACTAAACGCTAAGTTGATGGTTGATTATTGATTATTGATTGTTAATTGAATTGATACCGCTGACATAAACGAAAAAATCCGAGAGCCTCACAGCCCTCGGATTTTTGTTTTTGGTGTTCTAGTTTTTAGGCGTTAGACGAATTACAAATCAGCACCATAAATATCAAACGTGAAGTACTTAGCGGCGATCTTGTCGTAAGTACCGTTCGCTCTGATCTCTTCAATCGCGGCATTGAATTGTTTCGCCAGTTTTGAATCCTGCTTTCTTAACGCTAGTGCCGTGCCTTCGCCAATGTAGGCTTTGTCGGTCACTGCTTTGCCTTTGAATTCAAAGTCCTCTCCTTCTTTCTTATCTAAGAAAGCTAATGACAGTTGATCTGAGTTGCCGAAGGTTAGATCTAGACGACCGTTTTGCAGATCCAGATAAACTTCATCTTGGCCGGTATAACGCTTAATGTTTGCCACATCGCCAAACTTGTCGGTTACGTAGCGATCGTGAATCGTACCTTGCTGAACACCGATGGTTTTACCTGCTAAGCCTGCCTCATCGACGCTGAATTCCGCGCTTTTAGCAGCAACAAACACGGCTGGTGTTTGGTAGTACTTATCGGTGAACAAAATCTTACGCTTACGCTCTTCGGTAATACGCATTGAAGCCATAATCACATCTGACTTTCTTGCCAACAAACTTGGAATTAGCGAGTCCCAACTTTGTGAAACCCAAGTACAATCGAGTTTGGCTTGCTCACACAAGGCATCAGCTATCTCAATATCAAACCCGACAGGCACACCATCACTGTTTTTGTAGTTAAATGGCGGATACGTAAAGTCTGACGCCAAACGGATTTCTTTCGCCTGTACCGTTGTACCAAGTAAAGCGGCCGCACAAGCGAGTCCTAGTATTATCTTTTTCATCATTGCCATCCTAGATATGATCTTTATCGAGTTGAGATTGAGTTTCTATATATTGATCTTGTTGATGCTGTCGTTTTTGCTGATCTTGTTGAGTCTGTTGTAGCTCGGTTTGGTAGCGTGTTAGTGACGTTATCACTTCTAACATGCTCTCTTGGCTACCAATACTGATTCGAACACAGTTACGCAAAGCAGGTTCGTGGTTTTGATTCCTTGTCACAATGCCATCCTTCGCCAATACACTGAACACTTGATGCCCTGGTTTTTGACGCAGCAAAATAAAGTTCGTCGATGAAGGGTAAACCGACTCGATGAAATCAAACTGCGTTAACTCACAAGCAAACCAGTTACGTAGTTCGACCAGCTTTTGTGTGGCGTCTTGCATCACTGAGACTCGCTCATCAGACAATGCGTCTAACACGATTTGAGATGAGCAATCTGGCATTGGATACGGTGGAATTAATTTAGCGACATACTGCATCACATTTTGACTCGCTATGATAAAGCCACATCGAACCGCAGCCAGTCCAAACGCCTTAGACAAGGTGCGAATCACTACCAAATGCGGATAACGCTCAATAAGGCTCACCGCTGACGTTTGTGGTTCAAACTCGATATACGCTTCATCGACTACCACTAGAGATTTTCCAATCGTACCTTCCAGTACCTGAATCAAATCCGATTTGGGAATCACATTGCCCGTTGGGTTATTTGGTGAGCAAAGAAACACAATATTAGCCAACTTCGCTTTGTTCACGATATCAGCGACATCAAGACTGAAATCTTCCTGCAACGGAGAGTCCAAGGTATCGATCGCCAATGCATCGGCGCAAAACTCATACATTGCATACGTTGGTGAACAAATAAGTATATTGTCACTCGCTGGCTTACAGAATGTTCTGATCAGCAAATCAATCGCTTCATCGGCGCCACGAACAGCAACAGTCTCAGCATCAGTTCCGCAATATGCTTGATAAGCTTTGGCAATATCTTGCGGTAAAAAATCTGGGTATCTATTGTGGCTTGCTTCTCCTGGAAACAACGAGCTTTCCAATTCATTGGCGTTTAGCCAGACTCGTCCATCACCACCAATTCTTCTTGCTGATTGATAAGGTATTAATTTTTTTACAGCCTGAGGTACTAAACTATCGATAAAAGATGTCAAGAAGCTATCCCTTTCACAAAATCACAATGTCTTCACCACTGCCTTCATATTCAAAAAATGTGACTTATACACATATTGAATCACAAATGATGATTAAGTATTTACATTCAAACAGAACACTATTGATAAATGAATCGAAATAATCACATAATAGCCATGATAAAAAATCATAGGTAAAGATATGAATCGCACACTTCCTTCAACCAAAACTTTGCTCGCGTTCTTGTCGACGGCAAGGCATCTCAACTTTACGCGCGCGGCACATGAGCTCAATGTTACGCAAGGTGCAGTAAGTCGTCAGATATTGTCGTTTGAAGAAAGCCTTGGCTGTGATCTCTTCTATCGACACGCTCGAGGATTGTCTTTAACTCCGAAAGGCAAAGAACTGGTTCCCCTGATACAAGGAACGATTCATCAACTGCAATCGGCTCTCAATCAAGTGGCAAGTTCTCCCTCTAAGATCAAACTCAACGCCCCCAGCTGTATTACCTCTTGGCTGCTACCCAAATTGATGTCTTTTCAGCAAGCCTACCCTGAAATTGATGTCGAGCTCACGTCGACCATCAAGCACGTTTTTGAACCAAGCTTTGACCCGTTTGACGCCGTAATCACCTATGGAAAGAAGCCAAACCAACAATCGATTGTGAGCCAGTTATTGTTCAACGAGCAGCTGGCTCCGGTCTGCCAGGCGCAAAGCATTACGCAGGGCCATCTTGTAAGTAGCGCTTCTACTTTCATCAAGCCACACAAGCTCGCTCAATACACTTGGCTACACGCCAACAATGAGCAGAGTGATTGGCGACTTTGGTTAGAGCACATAGGAAGTCATGACCTTTCAAGTAAGAACAACCAACAATTCGCGACACTTGATCAAGCGATGAACGCAGCCATTCAAGGGTTTGGCATCGCCATAGGCGATATCACGCTGGCTAAGCAAGATATTGATTTGGGCAGGTTGGTGAAAGTGAGTGAAGGCAGTGTCTTTTCTGGAAATGGTTACTTCTTGCTGCAGCCTAAGAATCGACAAAATACATCCTTATCTACGCTGGTTGATTGGCTCGTCGATTAGCGGCAATCATCGTTGGTAGGCTCCACTATAATCGGCAGTAGTACGTCATAATGAGAAATTCACCATTCTCAAAATGAAACTATTTTATGTCTGTTACGTATTGGTTGTCAGAGAATAGAACGTACCTTGCTTTAACTGTTTGAAAAGAAATTCAATTCTATTTGGTAGGAAAAATGTTCCGTTCAATTAGAGAAAATGGCATTCGAATTGCTTTGTCATAGATAACCCAACCAATATACAGCAGGTTGCAACAGTTTCACTGCAGCTTGTCACGGAGGATAGGCTATGACCTTACAAAGACATACGTATTACGGCTTGATTCACCATGGAATTAAAACCTTATTAATGGACAGAATTGGCCACTTCACAGAGCGTGAATATCACGAGTATCTCGACCTAACGACAGGCAAATCGACGTGTTTTGCCATGAGTGAGCAAGAGCTCGAAAACACCTTAGACAGCTTAAAGAGCGAAGGTTACCTTGAAGATATCAAGAAGCTAATACCTCGCTACCAAACCACATCAATGCGATAACGTTATCCAACTCGATGATGAAAAGATCCGACTAGATAAAGCATTTACATGGAATTAATTAGCACCCAATTGTCTCGGGCTATTTAGCATCGAGACAGTTTTCGTTAGACTGTCTGCAACTCAACTAACTGGACAGTCAGTGCCACATGAAGCAAATCCTTGATTTCATTCCTCTCATTATTTTCTTTGCGCTGTATAAGATGTATGACATCTACACGGCTACAGGTGCATTGATTGTTGCTTCCGCAGTACAAATCGTTTTGACATACGTCATCTACAAGAAAGTAGAGAAAATGCAGATCATCACCTTTCTGATGGTTGCCGTATTTGGTGGCATGACCATTTTCTTGCACGATGACAACTTCATTAAATGGAAAGTAACCATCGTTTATACATTGTTCGCTATCGGCCTGACCGTCAGTCACATCATGGGCAAGTCAGCGATTAAAGGCATGCTGGGTAAAGAGATCACACTTCCTGAAGCGGTATGGAGCAAGATCAACTGGGCTTGGACTTTGTTCTTTACTCTATGTGCCATTCTCAACGTTTACGTTGCTTTCAGCCTACCCTTGGATGTTTGGGTAAACTTCAAAGTGTTTGGCTTACTGATCGCTACTTTTGCATTTACCTTGCTAACGGGTGTTTATATCTATAAGCATTTACCAAAAGACCAGCTTCAGTCAAAAGAGCAAGCTCCAGAAAACGATAAGCAACAAGAGCTCTCAGATAAAAATACCGACGAGAAATAACCCTTAGGGATGAGTCCGCATCCCCTTTTTGATACAATTATTATCAATATGCGATTTAACAGTGGCCAATGATACTCGTGATCATTGGCCACTGGTTGTTTGTGTTCGGTGAATGCGTTAAAAACGACCACCGCGAGTCCCGCAAACACATCTATTTTAATTTAAAACAATCAATACCATTAAGAGTACAACAATGACTATTCAATCAACTTTGAACCCGATTGGTTCTTTACTTCTTCGCACCTTGGCGATGCCTTCTGATACCAATGCAGCAGGCCAGATTTTCGGTGGTTGGATAATGTCTCAACTGGATCTGGCTGGCGGAATATTGGCTAAAGAGATCTCAAACGGAAAAATAGTCACCGTGTCAGTATCAAGCATCGAATTCAAACAGCCAGTATCGGTTGGCGATGTAGTCTGTGTTTATGGCGACTGCACCAAGATTGGCCGCAGCTCGATGAATATCGACCTAGAGGTATGGGTTAAGCCGGTACTTGATCACGGCATCGGCGATCGTTACAAGGTATGTGGCGCGACATTCAACTACGTTGCTGTAGACGAAAGCGGTAAACCTCGCCCAATCAACAAATAGTCCTTCGACGACCTTATCTCTCTAAAAGGTCTTTAGTCATTTCGATTAAAAATGCTAAAGACCTTCTCACTCTGCCGCACCATTTCACAATTTCTTATCATTAGCTCTTCCAATACCCATTAGTTCGCGTAAATTAGCCAGATAAATAATTTAATCGCTCTAATTCAGTGAAGTAACATAAGGATATCTCAACATGTGGTACGTGATTTTTTCTCAAGACGTCGAAAACTCATTAGAAAAACGCCTAAGTGTTCGCCCACAACATCTAGAACGCCTACAAACACTTCACGATGAAGGTCGACTTCTAACAGCAGGCCCAATGCCAGCTATCGATTCAGATAACCCTGGTGAAGCGGGTTTCACAGGTTCTACTGTAATTGCTGAGTTCAATTCTTTAGAAGACGCACAAGCATGGGCTGACGCAGACCCGTACATTGATGCTGGTGTCTACCAAAATGTCATCGTAAAACCATTCAAGAAAGTATTTTAACGTGAAAAAATGGATTATTGGCTCACTGGCTTTAGCTCTGCTTGCAGGCTGTGCTTCAAGTGAGCAAGACCAACAAAGACAGCTTGAAATGATGGCACAACACCGTGCTGGCGTTTTATCTGCTGGCCTGCCGATTGAGTATGGCCCACTTTCAGTTATGCGTGTATTGGCAAAAAACACCGTTATCGAGATCATGATGATCTACAACCAAGACGCTAAAGGTGCTAAGCCTTTGAACCAAGTTGTAGACATGAGTGTGAATAGCTACTGCACTAACTCTGAAGTCAGAGCAAACCTCGATATGGGTTTGGCTTACAACATCAAGATTCGCAACACTCGCGGACAATTGATGGTTGAGAAGCTGATCAGCAAAGATACTTGCCAAAGCAGCAGCTAAATTCGAGATTCGAACAAGCATCAAGCAGAAAGGCCTCGCATTTGCGAGGCCTTTGTTTTTTGAGAGTAATCGAACCCTAGCGCTAGCTAAGCTTAAACTCCTGCCGATTCCCACTCTTTACGCAGTGCCTTAGTTGCCGATACAAGATTGGTCAGTGCGGCTTCTGTCTCTGCCCAGTTACGTGTCTTAAGACCACAATCTGGGTTTGCCCACAAACGTTCTGCCGGGATTTTCTCTGCCGCCTTCTTCAGCAAATCAACAATCCACTCTTCTGATGGAATGTTTGGTGAGTGAATATCGTAAACACCGGGGCCAATCGCATTCGGGTAGTTGAACTCTTCAAACGCTTTCAGTAATTCCATGTTCGAACGAGAAGTCTCAATGGTAATCACATCGGCATCTAGCGCAGCCACTGAGTCAATGATCTCGTTGAACTCGCTGTAACACATGTGTGTATGGATTTGAGTCTCAGGCTTGGCACTCGCAGCCGAAATTTTAAAGGCATCGACCGCCCATTCTAAGTATTCTGCATGGTCGCGTTTTTTCAGCGGCAGGCCTTCGCGAATAGCAGGCTCATCGATTTGAATAATGTTGATTCCAGCGTCTTGTAAATCCGACACTTCATCACGCAGCGCAAACGCCAATTGATTGGTGATCTCTTTACGCGAGATATCTTCACGTGGGAATGTCCAACACAAGATAGTCACTGGCCCAGTAAGCATTCCTTTCATCTGCTTTGAAGTCAGAGATTGAGCATAGGTAGACCATTCCACTGTCATCGGCTTTTCACGCTCAATATCCGCAACCACGATTGCAGGTTTCACGCAGCGAGAACCATAGCTTTGTACCCAACCAAATTTGGTGGTTTGGAAGCCGGCTAGGTTTTCTGCAAAGTATTCCACCATGTCATTACGCTCGGCTTCACCATGCACAAGCACATCCAAATCAAGTGCTTCTTGACGTTTGACCGCATCCGCGATGTGACCTTTTAGTGCGGTGGTGTATTCCGCTTCACTCAATTGACCAGTGCGGTAGGCGCTACGTTGAACGCGAATCTCACCGGTTTGTGGGAAAGAGCCAATCGTTGTTGTTGGTAACAACGGTAAGCCGAGAACTTCAGACTGATGCGCCGCTCGTTCAGCATAAGGTGCACTTCGCTCAGCTAACGCTTTAGTGATGGTATTGAGGCGAGCTTGTACCTGAGGTTTGTTTACATGAGTCGCGCTCTTACGAGCAACGATAGGTTGGCTGTACGTCTCACACGCTAAAATGGCATTATGATCGCCATCTAACGCGGCCCCCAATAAGCTCACCTCCGTGACTTTCTGTTTCGCGAAGGCAAACCAACTCTTCACTTCTTCGCTGAGCGAGTCTTCTAACTCCAAATCCACCGGGCTGTGCAGCAGTGAACTTGAACTTGCCACCCACAGTTTGTCTCCTAACTTCTCTTTCACTGGCTGTAGCAGCTCTAGCTGCGTGGCCAAATCAGCACGCCATACATTGCGACCGTTAATCGCCCCTGCAGAAAGCACCCAATCTTCCGGTAACTTGCTTACCACTTCATTAAGTTGCTGCGGTGCTGCAGCCAAGTCGATGTGTAAACCGTTGACGGGAAGTTCTACGATTTTATCTAACGTGTCAGTCACCGAATCAAAGTAAGTGGTAAGCAGCAGTTTTACATCGCCTTGAATCACTTGATAAGCCAACTTGAATGAATCAGCCCACTTAGTCTCAAGTTCCAGAGATAGAATGGGCTCATCGATTTGCACCCACTCAACGCCCAACTTGGCGAGTTTTGCCAAAATCGCTTGGTAAGCAGTAAGCAAACGTGGAAGCAAGGTTAAGCGGTCAAAGCCCTCTTCCACTTCTTTGCCTAAGTACAGATATGACAGTGGGCCGAGAAGTACAGGCTTAACTTTGTGTCCTGCTTTTATCGCTTCGTTCACTTCGTCAAACAGCTGCGGCCAGCTCACTTCAAAGGTGTCGTCTTTACTGAACTCAGGAACAATGTAGTGGTAATTGGTGTTGAACCATTTCGTCATGTCGGAAGCAGCCGAACTGTCTTTAGTGCCATCATTAGACGTATGCGTACCACCGCAGCAAGTAGACTGAACTTGAGACTGACCGCGACCTACACGGAACAAGGTATCCAGATCTGGGAAGGCTTTTTCATCTTCTGCTCCACCAGCATGACGTTTTGGCACATGACCTAGAAGTAGAGTCGTTGTTAGAACATGGTCGTACCATGCGAAGTCACCCGCAGTTGCAAAGCTTAGATTCGCGTCAGCTTGTACATTCCAGTTACGATTTCTTAATTCGCTGCCGAGTTGCTTGAGCTCAGATTGATCGATTTCACCGCGCCAGTATTTCTCGAGCGTGAATTTAAGTTCTCTTTTTTCGCCGATACGTGGGTAGCCAAGAATATGCGTTGTTGTCGTCATGAGTCTGTTCCTTATTCGATAATTTTAATTTCCGGTCAGACTGCCTTTGATGATTTTACTTTTCTACAAGGGCGTCTGGATGGCTAAACTATCGCCTTAATCCGATCTATGGACAACGTCCAAATATTCATCTTGTTTATTAATAATATTCATCTTGAATCATCCAAAGATGAACAGTTTAAATCCATCTGGACATCTAGACGTTTACAAAAGAGCAAAAACACCGTAGGGTGATTATTAAGAAATATTGAATTGGCTTAGGGAATATGAGGAATACTCATGATAGAGCTTAAACACCTTCGAACATTGACCACCTTGAGAGACAGCGGATCGTTAACAGCCACTGCGACCTCTCTTCACCTGACTCAGTCGGCGCTTTCTCATCAATTAAAAGACCTTGAAGCGCGTATTGGCGGTCAGCTTTTCCTACGAAAAACTAGGCCAGTGAAATTTACCTCTGAGGGTGAGATCTTGCTTAAGCTCGCGGATGAGATACAGCCAAAGATTGCTAAAGCAGAGAATGAGTTGGCGAGCCTAAAAGAGGATGTGAATGGCCGATTGCACATGGCGATCGAGTGTCACTCATGCTTCCAATGGCTAATGCCCGCGTTGAAAGAGTACCAAGTTGCTTGGCCAAGCGTGACGCTAGATTTCTCGTCAGGGTTCGGGTTTGAGCCTCTACCGGCATTGATGGCTGGAGAACTCGATTTGGTGATCACCTCTGATATACAGCCCCGTTCTGAAGTCCATTACGAACCGCTTTTCGATTTTGAGATGCGTCTTATCACCGCGATCAACTCTCCTTTAGCCGAAAAGTCGAGTATTGAGCCGCAAGATCTTAGTGATATTACGATGCTCTCTTATCCGGTTCAAAAGCAGCGTCTCGACGTAGTAAAACACTTTTTGCAACCTGCAGGCGTTGAACCAAAGAAATGGAAACAGGCAGACAACACATTAATGTTGGTACAAATGGTATCAGCAGGCTTAGGTGTCGCAGCATTACCAAACTGGGCAATCAGTGAATTTTCAAGGCAAGGACTCATTGCCAGCAAACCATTAGGCAAAGGGCTTTCAAGAAGGTTGTTCGCAGCGGTAAGAAACTCAGAAAAAGACAAACGTTACCTGCAAGCTTTCTTTAGCACGGCAAGACAGCAAAGTAAGAGTCACCTAGATGGCATTGAGGTCGTTTAAGAGACTCGTTGTTGGGTTAGTTTATGCCTGCGTTGAACCTGATAGGCATGCGCCAGAAACAAAAAAGTCACAGATTATCTGTGACTTTCTTCTTTTAGCTTTAGTACCGACGATGGCGGTACTTGTTCATTCACGATATTGGCTCACTCTCGATAACTAGTTCATTCTCGATAACTGGCTCACAATCGATAGCTAACTAACAATCGACAGAACATGCGCCAGTTTGTTGCTTATCTTGGATAAGACTTAAACTGGTTAGTTAATGGATCGTATTGATAGCCAAGCATATCAAGCTTACCTACAACACTTTCTATATCCATTTCATACATACTGATCAGCTCTTCAAAGCTATCGCATTCTAAGCGAAGTTTTTCATTCACGATTCCCAGCAAAATAATGCTATCGAAACCTTTGACGTTGCTTAAATCCATCCTGAACTCCTAACGAACACACGATTAGAATTAAGTTTAGAACGCTTACCAACACCACGCTAAAAAACAGATCACACTTTTTCGATTCAACACCGAAAGGCTTGTGAGATCAGTAACCGCCTACATCGCCCAAACTGGCGTTAAACCAACGGCCGCCACCAATAACATCAACAATGAAATAGTCAGCTGAAGCTTTTCAGGGGTTTTAACGAACAATAGATGCCAACACCACACTACGATAGCTGATATTAGCAAAGCAAAGCTAAACAGTAGGGTTGAAATCATTGGCTCTAATTGAGCTTCAGACAGAGAATAAACATTTACGACCGTCGCCAAAACCACCAGCATGCCTGTTAATACGCCCACAACAGGCAGAACACGGTGAAATGCTTGTAAGCGTGTTCTCGCAATCGTCAGCAGTAAATGACCAAACGCAGACCCCAACAGTGCCACTAGCAGTAAAGTAGTAATAATACCGACGGTGGTTGCTTGCTCAGTCGCTTGAATAGCAACGTATGACAGCGCCAAACCACACGCAAGGTACATCACCCAAATAGGACCAGAATCACGTGTCTTCTTGGTTTGAACTTGAGAATAGAAATAAAAGATCGCGAACACGACAAGAAACGCTTCAATTCTTAATGAAGCAACAGCAAGCCAAAGCACGCCAATCGCAGGTAACATCTTGTGAATACGGCCACGTTGTCCCGGGCAAATATCCCCTTTTACCAAGATGAGGGTTAAGATCAGTTGGGCTCCTAATAGCATGGGAGCAAATTGTACTAATAATGATTCGACCATTGTGGATCTACTTATTCAGACTTATTTTCGCGAATAATATCAAAAACTGCTGCGAACACTAATCAAAATCACAAATTAGCGACGTTATTCAAGGCTTCAACTATGCTGTTGTATGGTTCTTTTGTCAGCATTATCTGCAAAATGGCGAAAGACATCAGAACTAACAGGGGCATGTTCTACTGGCTAGTCTAGGCTCATGCCGCTATAATTCCCGCCTCAAAAATCAGAGGTTGAAATATGTACAGCGATATCACTCCTATTCACGAACACAAAAAATACTGGGCCGAGTGCTACGGAACAGCACCCTTTTTGCCTACCAGTAGAAAGGAGATGGATGCTCTTGGATGGGATAGCTGTGACATTATTATTGTAACTGGTGACGCTTATGTCGATCACCCGAGCTTTGGTATGGCTATCATTGGCCGTTTGCTTGAAGCTCAAGGTTTCCGCGTGGGCATCATTGCCCAACCAAAGTGGGACAGTAAAGATGCCTTTATGGAACTGGGTCGACCTAACCTATTCTTCGGCATCACAGCGGGTAACATGGATTCCATGATCAACCGCTACACCTCTGATCGCAAACTTCGTCATGACGATGCCTACACACCAAACAATGAAGGTGGTAAGCGTCCTGACCGTGCAACTCTGATTTATTCTCAACGTTGTCGTGAAGCCTACAAAGGCACGCCAATCGTTCTTGGTGGTATTGAAGCAAGCTTACGTCGAGTTGCGCACTACGACTACTGGTCTGATAAAGTTCGTCGCTCTGTATTGTTTGATGCAAAAGCAGACATTCTTCTTTTCGGTAACGCTGAGCGTGCACTGGTTGAAGTGGCACACCGCATTGCCGATGGCGAAGACATGTCTACGCTGACCAATATCCGCGGTACTGCTATCAACTTGCCTGCAGCGCCTGAAGGTTACAAAATTATTGATTCTTCTCGTATCGAAAAACCGAACAAAGCCTATGTTCCGGTTAACCCGTACGAAGTAGAAACGCAATGTGATACCAAGAAAGATGAAAAAGAAGAAGTAAAGGCGCAGCCAATTACTATTCGTCCTTCTCGTCACGATGCAAAAACAACCGCGGTTCGTATCCCTGGTTTCGAAAAGCTCAATAACGACCGTATTCTTTACGCTCACGCTAGCCGTATTCTGCACCTAGAGACCAACCCGTATTCGGGCCGTGCTCTTATTCAACGTCACGGTGACCGCGAACTATGGGTAAACCAAGCGCCAATTCCTCTTGCAACTGAAGAGATGGATTACGTGTTTGGCCTTGCGTACAAGCGTGTTCCGCACCCTATGTATGGCAAAGCAAAGATCCCTGCATACGACATGATTAAAACTTCGGTTAACATCATGCGTGGTTGTTTTGGTGGTTGTTCTTTCTGTTCAATCACAGAGCACGAAGGTCGTATCATTCAGAACCGTTCGAAAGAATCGATCTTGGATGAAATCGAAGACATTAAAGATAAAGTACCTGGCTTTACCGGTACGATTTCTGACTTGGGTGGACCAACGGCGAACATGTATCGTCTAGGTTGTTCTGATCCTAAAGCTGAAATTAACTGTCGTCGCCCATCATGTGTGTTCCCTAAAATCTGTGAAAAACTGAACACAGACCACCAGCACACCATTGACCTTTACCGCTCAGCGAGAAAGGTTCCGGGCATCAAGAAAGTGATGATCGCATCAGGCGTTCGTTATGACCTTGCGATTGAGTCTCCAGAATACGTTCGTGAGCTTGTAACTCACCACGTTGGTGGTTACTTGAAGATTGCTCCAGAGCACACTGAAAAAGGCCCTCTGGATCTGATGATGAAACCGGGCATGGGCACTTACGATCGTTTCAAAGAGATGTTCGAGAAGTACAGCGCTGAAGCTGGTAAAAAACAGTACCTAATTCCTTACTTCATCTCTGCTCACCCGGGCACGGAAGATGAAGACATGCTTAACCTTGCGTTGTGGCTGAAAAAGCATAACTACGAGTGTGACCAAGTACAGAACTTCTACCCATCGCCAATGTGTAATGCGACGTCGATGTACTACTCAGAGACTAACCCTCTGAAGCGCGTGAAATACAAAAAACGTGAAGATGTTCCAGTACCTAAAGGTGATCGTCAACGTCGTCTGCATAAAGCATTGCTTCGTTATCACGATCCAGAAAACTGGAAGATCATCCGTGAAGCACTGATCAGCATGGGCAAAAAGCACCTAATTGGTGACAAAGCGAACTGCTTGGTGCCAGAAGAAGATTTTGAGGCTCAGACACCGGCACAGCGTCGTAAGTCTGGTCGTCATGGTTCACAACGTTTCGCAACTAAGCACAGTAAAGCTCAACCGGGTCTTGGTGGCGAAAGCCCACGTAACCATTCTAAGCCTGGTGGCAATAAGCCTAAACCGGGTGGTAAGAAGCCAACAGGTAGCCAAAGCAACGGCAATCAGGGCAACGGAAAGCAGAACGGCAATGGTAATAAACCAGCGACTGGCTTCATCAAAAAAGCCCCTGCTAGCCAGCAATCGCAAGGCAATGGCAGCGGAAATGGCAAGCCAAACCGCAACAAAGCGGGTAATGGTCAAGGTGGTAAACCTGCAAGTAACGGAAAGAATCGCCAGCGCGCAACACAGCGTTAATATCGCGAACCGATACAATTCACGATAATAAAACACAAAGCGCAGCTTTTTAGCTGCGCTTTTTTGTGTCTGTTACTAGGGCGTGTTGATCTTTCGAGCTGATTTTTGCAGCGAGTTGCTGGACATTTCTACAAGGCAGAGGCTTTGATGTGTAGCTAGCCTACATGAGAAGCCGATAACGTAGTAGAAATGACCAGCAAACGCTGCCCGAAGGGTTCGGCTAAAAGCGTTTTACTCTTTGTTGAGGGAGATTTGCTTAGAATGACTAGGCTACTTCTCCCTCGCCTCTATTAAAACGCTTTTATCTCGAACAAAATTTAACCGCGAAAGGTCAATACGCCCTAATGACTAACCGAAGGTTTCACTTGGCTAATTGATTACAAGAGAGCTTAACGGGTGAAGACCCAATACTGACTAAACAAATAGTTAGTGACCATGCCCACCAAGATACCAACGGCCATTGCGATAAATACAGCCCCAGTAAATGCAGGAAGCAATTCCGTCATCAGCTTAAAGCACAGCAAATTAGGTATCGCCGATATCGATGCGGAAAACATGAACTTTTGCCACTGAATCAACTTCTCTGACCAACTGCCCTGCCCTTTGAAGTCAAAAGTTAGCACTCGATTACCAAACCACGTTGTCGTTGCGGCTGCAATGAAAGATCCTATCCGTGCACTCATTAAAGGCAGCCCAACGGCATAATGCAGTAACGCAAACACTAAGCAATCAACAACAAACCCACCAACCCCAACCACAGCAAATCGAACCACCTTGTGGTGGGACTGTAACCTCTGACTGTGCGTTTGAAGCTTGTTGTTGAACATTCGTAACCCCGAGTTAACGCTGAACATCGCTGCCACTTTGAATATGACTCAACGATAGATTTGGCTTGATGCTTGAGCTATGACAGCTGAATAAAGCACGCTTTATTTTCACCGTCGGCTCTAGAATACACGTTAATGCGTTCTCTTTAATCTTGGTTTCCACTTCAGATCTTTTACCAATCAGATAGAACTTATCAATGCCATCTAGCTGCTCGATATCGAGAAGTTTTTTCGCTTGACCATGACTGTAAAATTGCCCAGAGAATGGTCGTTTACCCACGTAAAAGCTTGGCGAAGAATCCGTAATCTGTTCGAAGATAATACGGTCACTTTTCTCGTTCGCCTTTCCGAGATTCAGGTAGACCATCGCAATCATTAGCAACACAGGTAGAACCAAAGCCACGCTCGGGAACCACTTCTTATCTTTTTCCACTACGAGTATAGCAATCAACAAGCCAAGGGCCGGAATACCTGGTAGGACGTAAGCTGGGAGAATATTGCCCGCCATAGTGAAAAGAATCAGAGGTGAAATCAACCAACAGACAAGAAATGAAAACAAGCCGCGATTTTCAGTATTAATTTCTGCAATTTTCTTACGTCGAGCAAATGCCAATATAGGTAATACAATCGACCACGGCGCAGCCGCTTGAAGCCAAAACAGCCAGATCATGCCTCTTGCTTGGTCATGGGCAGAACCGTATAAATCGCCCTCCCAGCCACTCACAACAAAGCGCTTAAAGTGCTCGCCAACAATAAAGTAATCAATAAAGCCCGGTGTTGCCATTTCAGCCATGATGTACCAAGGCAAAGCAATCGCTAGCATCACACCCAAGCCAGACAACAATGGAAAGCGTTGCCAAAGCACTTTGAAAGCGCCAAAGAAGCCATGTTGTAATACTAACCAAGGGAAAACTGCGATACCCATGATCACAATCGCTACTGGCCCTTTTGCAAGCAAGCCTAGTGCTAAGCCAATGAAACCAACATAACCCCATGATCGATTAGTCTTCGCACTGCCTTCACCTTTCCAACCTTCTCCTCCTAGCCAACACAAGTAGAAGCCTAACATGGCAATGGTCATCGCTAAGGTTAATGCTATGTCTGTCATCACAGCGCCCGCGGCAATAGAGAAAATACCGCATGTCGCCAACACTACCGCGGCAACCAACGCACTTTGCCCAGTTCGCTTCGCCATGTAAGCGGTTAACAAAATTGTCGCTACTCCCGCTAACCAGTGAGGTGCACGAACAGCAAACTCACTCAAACCAAACAGCTCAATACCAGCAGCACTCATCCATGTGAACAACGGTGGCTTGCCCCAAAAAGGAATGCCGTAATCAAACTGAGGTGTTAACCAATTGCCGGTTTCCACCATCAAGCGAGCCATTTCTCCGTAGCGCGCCTCCGTAGTATCCATTAACGGATAAGTCGCCAAAGATAGGAGTCTTAGAACCAATGCAAAAGCCAACAAATACCATAGGTGCGTTCGGTTCAGGCTCATGCTGACTCCTCTAATTTGAAATGTGTTTTTAATGCAGGTGTATCGACCACCGACTGAATCAGATACAGAGGGCGATTCTTGGTTTCGATAAAAATACGACCTATGTACTCACCCATTAAACCAATACTCAGGAGTTGAATACCGCCAAGGGCAAGTTGCACGACCATCATTGACGGGTAGCCCGTGATAGGCTCGCCAAACATAATGGTTTTGAATACGATGAAGACGCCATACACAAAAGCAGTAAGCGCCACTAAACCACCAACGGCCGTCGCAATACGCAGAGGTCGGATAGAGAACGAGGTAATCCCATCCATCGCCAAACCGATTAACTTGAGGTAGTTCCACTTGGTCTCACCACAGAAGCGAGCATCACGCTTAAATTGGAGCGTCGCTTGTCGGAAACCCGGCCATGAAAAAATGCCTTTCATGTAGCGGTTACGTTCTGGAAGCTGATTGATATGGTCGACAACTTCTCGGCTTAACAGTCGGAAATCACCCACATTCTCAGGAACATCAATCTTCGCAGCCACGTTCATTACTTTGTAAAAACTCGCTGCTGAAAACTTCTTAAACCATGTTTCACCATCACGCTGGCTGCGCTGCATATTGACGACGTCATAACCTTCGCGCCACTTGGCAATCATTTGCGGAATCAGCTCAGGTGGATCTTGTAAGTCAGCGTCTAGCAAAATCACCGCTTGTCCACGACAGTGCTCAAGGCCTGCGCTCATCGCTGATTCTTTGCCGAAATTACGGCTTAAACCGATAACAGAAATTGAGCTATTGATTGAAGTGAATGAACTCACCAACTCCAAGCTACTGTCTTTGCTACCGTCATCGACATAAACGATTTCACTCTTGATGGGCAAGCTATCAAGCACCTTGGTAAGGCGAGAGTGGAACTCTTCCAATACCTCTTGTTCATCGTAAAAAGGCACAATGATAGACAGAGAAACCGCAGGGTTGATCTGCGATGTAGATATCTTAGGGCGGCTTATATGAAGTTCAGACATAATACGTTCTTCTATTTTTTAATCTGAATCCAATCTACCCTCCCATAAGTGAAAGTTATGTTATTGACATATTTTTCACGCTCACTCAGGATAATGTTACCGTCTATTTCTGTATGAGAATCAAAATGAAACGAGTTCTATTAGTCGAAGATAACCGTGAAATCGCAGGTGTCTTGTTTGATTATTTTGAGTGTATTGGCATGGAACTCGATTATGCGGACAACGGCGAACTCGGCCTGCAACTCGCGTTGGAAAACTCATTTGATATCATCATATTGGATCTGATGTTGCCAAGAATGGACGGCCTCACGGTTTGTAATAAACTGCGAGACCAAGGCAACGCAACGCCTATTCTAATGCTGACCGCGTTAGATAGCCGAGATGATATGTTAAAAGGGTTTGAGCATGGTGCCGATGACTATCTAACTAAACCTTTTGATTTGGATATTTTGGAAGCCAGAATGAACGCGCTTGTTCGTCGTTACCGAGGAAAAGTGGCTTCTTCTAAGCTTCAGTTTGATGAACTCACCATTGATCAAAAAACCCGTAAAGCCTACCGTAAAGACAAACTGCTCGCGCTTAACCCAACGACTTACACCATCCTTGAGATGCTGTGCCAAAAAGCACCTGAAGTAGTGACTCGTGAAGATATTTCCTACAAGCTATGGCAAGAAGACGAACCCAACAACGATGTGTTACGTAGCCATATCTATCAACTGCGTAATCAACTCGACAAACCTTTTGACACCCCAATGTTGATTACCGTTCCTAAAGTTGGATTCCGTCTGGAGCCATCGAATTGATTTCAAATGTTCTGACAAGCACCAAAACCCTCACAGGCCGCCTAGCAGTTTTCTTTGGGTTGATGGCCGTGATTGTGTCTGCATTCGTCTATGTCGTTTTTGTTGCCGGGTTGTATATGTCAGAAGACCGGGTTGGAGAAAGACGCATCCTGATTGACCGAAACTATGCTGTCGAACTCTTTCAAGCTGGCGAGAGCGGCGCAATACGTATTGACGGTCTCACCATGGCGTACAATGACCTGTCATTTGTACCAAAAGAGTACATACCCTATATAGAAGGTAAGGATAACTTCCTTGGTGAAGTCGGCGACGAGCCGGAATCACGAATGATCTATGTGGGAGAATACTCTCATGAAGGTAAAACTTACCCGATCATCCTTATGTCTGAGATAGATCGCGTCGAATTTGATACCTATGAATTGGTATACGCCATCTCGTTCGTGTTGGTGCTGCTATCCATTTTGATATTTAGCTTTGGTACCTTACTCTCTCGTCTTTCCAAACGACTGATTGAGCCTTTCAATTCCCTATCTGAGCAACTCAATTCGAACAAACTCGACCTAGGGGAAGAGTTTGATGTCAGTGAAGGTGCAGCTGTTGAGTTTCGTCAGTTAACAGACCAACTCAATCAATACCGTAGAGAAATCAATTCCTTGATCAAACGTGAACAGGCGTTTGCTCGTTATTCAAGTCATGAGTTAAGAACCCCACTAACGGTCGCTCGTGGTGCGAATAAATTGCTATTAAGAAGCGAAACAACGGAATTTCAATCTCGTCAGGTTGAGCGCATTGATGAAGCCATTATCCAGATGTCAGAAATGGTCGATGCCCTACTCGGTTTAGTTCGTTATGAAAGAAACAGTGACGATGCACCACAGCGCTTGTTTAGTCAGCAAGAGTTAGAAGCTATCGTTTCCAAGAATTCATTACAGGCGGATGAAAAGCTAGTCGAGATATCCCTACACATTCAATCAGAGCCGACCATTCAAGCCACCAGCGCGATCATGAATATGTTGGTCGGCAACTTATTGAGGAATGCCATTGCAGCGACCAATAGTGGCACTGTCACGGTTACCCTGTCTGAACAGAGTATTGTGATTGAAGACCAAGGTGAAGGCCTTCAGGAACAATACAATCCGAATGGTCATGGATTAGGTTTATTGATTGTCGACGACTTGTGCCAACGCTTCCATTGGGGTTTTGAGTTGGTCAATCGCAACTCTGGAGGGTGCACTGCCAGAATCGCCTTTCAGACAGATTCAACCTCATCTAAACAAACATCTACAAAAACATAAACATCAACTAGATCAGCACCAAATAATCTCTTAGAGCTGTACTCAATATCCGACGAAAACTTGATTTAGTTGGTTTACAGCACTTGCAGGCTACTAGATACTTGTTAGTCCTATTTGAACTAAAAATGCTGGCTTCTTAGTCAGCATTTTGTCTAAGCGCGATGAAACTAAATAATAGCCCTGTAACTCAACATCAATACAACGACCACACCTTTTTCTTGAAGCGTGACGATCAACTCCACTCTCACTTTTGCGGCAATAAAGCACGAAAGTTCATGAAGCTACTCGAAGACGAACACCCGAATACGACAACCTTAATCAGCTACGGTTCTGCGCAAGCTAACTCTCTATTCTCACTCGCTGCACTTGCAAAAATTAAAGGCTGGACGCTTGAGTTTTACGTTGACCGCCTTCCTCAATGGCTACAAGAACGTCCAATCGGCAATTACCGTGGAGCTATAGACTTGGGCGCTAAGGTGATTTCAGTCAAAGAGACGGGCTCTGAGCTTCATCCTCAGGAGTATATTGAGCAAATAAGACAGCCAGATTCTCAGTGCATTGTATTGCCTGAAGGTGGACGCTCTCAGCTTTCTGAATACGGCGTGAAGCAACTGGCGATGGAAATACTCAGCTGGACGCGTTTCGAAAACAAACACGATTTCGTGGTCGCACTACCAGCAGGCACCGGCAGTACGGCTCTGTATCTGCATAAGCATTTAAAAGTGCACAACATCCCGGTGTTAACCTGTGCGTGTGTTGGCGGCAGCGACTATTTAACGCAGCAATTCAATGAACTTGGCGAATCTGATCACCCACAGATCTTACCGCTCAAAACCAAGCACCACTTTGGTAAGTTGTATCAACAGGACTATCAAACCTGGTTGGATCTACAAGAACAAACGGATATTGAATTCGACCTGCTCTACGACCCATTGATGTGGCAATGCTTGGAACAATGGCAAGAAGACAACCCAACCAAAACCGTCATCTATATCCATCAAGGCGGCATCTTAGGCAATGAATCGATGTTGCCACGCTATCAGCGTAAGTATCCAGAGATGAGCATTAGCAAAACCAACGCATCTTGGTAGTTGTTTTCCTTTATTCCCCAGTTTAGCTATTCAAGTTTTGGTAAGCTGAAAACATCACAAGACAGCCATCGCACTCCCTATCGATGGCTATTCATCAGCAATAGCCACCTGCTATCCCTGCCATACATTTCAAGTTAGAAACAGAAATCTGGCGAGAATCATCGCGTTATCTATACTTTCGATTGGAACATCAATTGTCATCGAAAGGAATCACGCATGCGAACAATCACTACGCTCGGCCTGTTTTCAGTTTTACTGCCCTTCTCTGCGATTTCAGGAGAAAACATCACTTACCAAGTCGATGGTATGGATTACGAAGGTTATTGGAGTGAGGCCAGTGACCAAGCGCCTTTGGTGCTGCTAATTCACGATTGGGATGGCTTAACTGATTACGAAAAGAAACGTTCTGAGATGCTCAACGAACTCGGTTACAACGTGTTCGCCATCGACCTATTTGGTAAAGGCATTCGCCCGACCGAAGTGAAAGACAAAAAACAACACACAGGCGAGTTGTATAAAGACAGAGAAAAAATGCGTGCACTACTTAATGCGGGGGCGATGGAAGCGAAAAGGCTTGGTGGTAACTTAGATAACAACGTGATGATGGGTTACTGTTTTGGTGGCGCTGCCGTTTTAGAAGCCGCTCGTGCGGGTATCCCATCAAAAGCTTATGTCACCTTCCATGGCGGTTTATCGACACCTAAAGGACAAGACTACTCTGAGACAAAAGCTCCGGTTGTCGTGTTCCATGGCACAGCAGACTCGATGATTACAATGGAAGATTTTGGCAGCCTTGCCGCTCAACTTGAAACAACCAAAGTTCCGCATGAAATGATCACCTACAGTGGTGCGCCACATGCCTTTACCGTATTCGGCTCAAACAACTATCAACAAGAAGCTGACCAAAAATCATGGGATAGATTTACCCATGTGCTAGAAACCACCACCAGATAACTTTCGATACCCACCCAGAAAAAGTAACCCCATTCGAAAACTTAAGAATGGGGTTGTTTAATTATCACTGCATCACGTCGCTACAAATAACGATGAATACTCAAGTCATCTGTTTTGATATCACTTGAAGAACCACTGACTATGCCTGCCAAGATCTTCCCTGAACCACACGCCATCGTCCAACCCAATGTTCCATGGCCCGTATTGGTAAATAAGTTCTTAATCGGAGTCTTGCCGATAATAGGCGTGCCATCTGGCGTCATTGGTCTTAGCCCGGTCCAGTATTCAGCCTTTGAAAAATCACCCGCTTGTGGGAAGAGATCTTTGATCACCATATCAATCGTGGCTTTGCGTTTTTCTGGGATTAGGTAGTCAAAACCAGCGAGCTCTGCCGTACCCGCAATACGAATTCGGTCATCAAAACGCGTCATCGCCACCTTGTAGGTTTCATCCATTACAGTCGAGGCCGGTGACTTATCTGCATTCACGATCGGTAGTGTTAGCGAGTACCCTTTCACTGGATAAACAGGAATAGACAGGTCAACTTGCTTCAACAAGTCTCGAGAGTAGCTTCCTGAAGCGACCACGTAAGCGTCCGCTTTGAATTCACCTTGAGTCGTGGTAATACTCTCAATGGTTTGATTCTGATGATTCAAACTTACCACTTCAGTATCAAACACGAACCTAACACCGAGTTGCTTGGCTTTCTCAGTCAAGGTTAAACAGAATTGATGGCAATCACCGGTTTCATCGTGTGGTAAATACAGGCCGCCAACCAGCTTATCTTTCACATCTGATAAACCTGGTTCGATGGATAGGCACTGCTCAACGTCAAACAACGAATGCTCGATCCCGCTCTCTTGTAGCAACTTCATATCTTGCTGAATGAAATCCAATTGCTTTTCGCTTCGAAACACTTGTAGCGTCCCTTTCTGCCTACCTTCATAAGCCAATTGCTCACTGGTTCTTAGCTCAGTCAGACAATCTCGGCTGTAGTTCGCGACTCTCAACATCCGCGATTTGTTCTGTGCATATTTAGCTTCGTTGCAGTTGGCGAGCATCTTCGTCGCCCAAGAAACTAACTCAGGGGAAAGTGACGGTTTCACTTTTAGTGGCGCATGCTCTTGGGTTAACCATTTCATCGCTTTTAAAGGGATTCCGGGGGCGGCCCATGGCGATGAATAGCCGTAAGAGATTTGACCAGCATTCGCAAAGCTGGTTTCTTTACCACTGCCATCTTGACGATCAATAACCGTGACCGAGTGACCTTCTTTAGCCAAATACCATGCGCTAGTCAACCCAATAACACCGCTGCCAATTACAATAACTTCCATTCTCTTCTCCTAATGCCCGACAAAGCCAAAACCTGTCGAACACAGCTGTCAGTCTAAAACTCGTTTCGTTAATGATTTGTAACTTATTCCGCTCATGTTGACTTAACAATAGAGAGAGTGTTGACAAAAACTCAATTCAAC
>NZ_JACJFF010000370.1:0-359 GCF_014164465.1 Vibrio sp. SG41-7
TTTATCTAATGAAAGATAAACATTGAGAACTTTTAAATTTGATTGAATTACTCGTAAGTAATCAATCAGTCAGCTTTCCAAATTGTTAAAGAGCTTGATTCAAACTAATGAACCATTTTTAAATACTCTGATAGAAGAGAATACTTAAAGATGGTATCCCGTAGGGGAGTCGAACCCCTGTTACCGCCGTGAAAGGGCGGTGTCCTAGGCCTCTAGACGAACGGGACACTAGTATCTCTTTTACTTTCTAAACCTAATCAATCTGTGTGGACACTCATCGTGACTATCTTCGTATAAGGAGGTGATCCAGCCCCAGGTTCCCCTAGGGCTACCTTGTTACGACTTCACCCCAGTCATGA
>NZ_JACJFF010000371.1:0-355 GCF_014164465.1 Vibrio sp. SG41-7
AATCACAGAAACTGGCAGGCCAGAAGGGAGCGCGAAAATACTGGATAGAAAGAAGCGAGATGCTAGCCAGGGCTTTTGAAGCTTTTGTCCAGGACTCACTTATAAGCAAAGGAATAAGTTGTGATGGGTGTGGATCTTTTGGAACGACAAGAGATCTTTTTAAATCAGTCAGTTAGAGGTTCTGAAAATGCAAAAGAGGCCAGTTTGTGGTAGTTATTTAGCTGCGAAAAACAATAACTCCCCAAAAAGGCCTCTTTATGACCGCAGCATACGTTAACTCACAAGATCTTTCATTCTTTTCTGACGCCTCCGAGCAATTAAATGCCATGGTCGACCACCTGAGTTCAGCTCCTCC
>NZ_JACJFF010000372.1:0-351 GCF_014164465.1 Vibrio sp. SG41-7
GATAACTACATCAGTTGTTTTCAGTCGTGAGAGTTTTCGTTGATGCCCTGTGTGGCCTTCTTTAGCTCCTCTCGAATTGCGACCACCAGAGCTTTGATCTTTTTTCGCTCATGCTTGTCCTTAGGGTTGTCAGACGAAGGTAGTTTCGATGAGTTTTTGGAGTTAGTTGCTTGTTTATCGGTAAGGTGGCGCAACTGTTCCCACAACTCTTCAATCAGTGCGTTTGCTTCATTAAGGTCAGAGGCTACGGGTGGTTCCGCTTGAAATTTAGGGGCTTTCTTTCTGCTCATAACAAACAGGATGAAGCACTGGAATGATCACTCAATAGTAAAAAGTGGATCAAGTGCTGAG
>NZ_JACJFF010000373.1:0-345 GCF_014164465.1 Vibrio sp. SG41-7
TTGATTCGAATACAAGACACTTGAATGTGTTTGTTGTGTTCATCTAATGAAAGATAAACATTGAGAACTTTTAAATTTGATTGAATTACTCGTAAGTAATCAATCAGTCAGCTTTCCAAATTGTTAAAGAGCAATGAGACTTCTTGTGAAGTTCATTTTCTAAAGACTCTCAGGGTCAAACATACCAACCAACGACAAAAGAAGTGGTTTGGATATGAAGATAACCAAGAATTTTTAGAGAATGGTGGGCGATACCGGGCTCGAACCAGTGACCCCCTGCTTGTAAGGCAGGTGCTCTCCCAACTGAGCTAATCGCCCACGATAGTTTTAATTCCTTCGCGGAGA
>NZ_JACJFF010000374.1:0-331 GCF_014164465.1 Vibrio sp. SG41-7
GTCAATATCGGTAAAGTCTTGCGCCATTTAAGTTCCTGTCGGCTGGCTTGCAGTGCTGATGCGCTCAATTATTCCAGCATTGTGGGATCGGTCAACATGATCGTGAGGATCGATAATTTAAGGGTTAATAGTGTGCGTACGGTCATACTTTTTGCCAGCCAGGCAGCCCCATCAACAGAGCTTTAAGCTGCTTCGCGGCGACAGGAGTCACCCCATCTTGGTGATGACGGGGCCAATCTTGAAAGCGGCCTTTGCTCAGGCGTTTATTGATTAACCAGAAGCCAGAGCCGTCATAACATAATGCTCTAAGCATGGTTCGGCGGCGGTTGGT
>NZ_JACJFF010000375.1:0-331 GCF_014164465.1 Vibrio sp. SG41-7
AGGACGCTCACCACTTTGTGGTTCATGACTGGGGTGAAGTCGTAACAAGGTAGCCCTAGGGGAACCTGGGGCTGGATCACCTCCTTATACGAAGATACTTACGATGAGTGTCCACACAGATTGATTAGGTTTAGAAAAGCAAAGAGTAGAAGAACTCCCAAGGTTCTTCGAAGTTTGTTTCTGCTTTTTAAAGTAGAGATGAATTAGCAGTGTCCCGTTCGTCTAGAGGCCTAGGACACCGCCCTTTCACGGCGGTAACAGGGGTTCGACTCCCCTACGGGATACCATTGGGTCGTTAGCTCAGTTGGTAGAGCAGTTGACTTTTAATCAA
>NZ_JACJFF010000376.1:0-326 GCF_014164465.1 Vibrio sp. SG41-7
GCCGCAGCGACAGCATCTTTCTTAGCATCGCCAGAACTTTTAACCGGTACTTCACTTTCGGTTTGAGTAGCTGATTCTGCTTGTTGAGCTTTCTTGGCTTTAGCACGAGCAATAGCCGCAGCGACTGCATCTTTCTTGGCATCGCCAGAGCTTTCAACCGGAGCTTCACTTTCGGTTAGAGTAGCTGACTCCGCTTGTTGAGCTTTCTTGGCTTTAGCGCGAGCAATGGCCGCAGCGACAGCATCTTTCTTAGCATCGCCAGAACTTTTAACCGGTACTTCACTTTCGGTTTGAGTAGCTGATTCTGCTTGTTGAGCTTTCTTGGC
>NZ_JACJFF010000377.1:0-326 GCF_014164465.1 Vibrio sp. SG41-7
GGGTGTGTAAGTGCTGCGAGGCATTGAGCTAACCTGTACTAATTGCCCGTGAGGCTTAACCATACAACACCCAAGGGGTTTTGTGGACTCAGATGTACCAGACCTTGAATGCGTTTGAAGAGAAACTTTTATAGCTCTATTAAATAGAGAAGCTTTCCAGATTATTTTGCCTTCAGTTTTTAAAAAACTGAAAGTAAAAGCAAAATTTGCTTGGCGACCATAGCATTGTGGACCCACCTGATTCCATGCCGAACTCAGAAGTGAAACACAATAGCGCCGATGGTAGTGTGGGGTTTCCCCATGTGAGAGTAGGACATCGCCAGGCT
>NZ_JACJFF010000378.1:0-323 GCF_014164465.1 Vibrio sp. SG41-7
TGAAGCGCAATGTCTAATGAACTGCATACCTCTTTGATAGACATGTTGCGTTGCAGCCCCATCCAAATAACTAACCAGACAGCTTGCTGAGCGGGAAGCCGACGTCGTCTTATGCTCGCTTTATTGGTTTCAAGAAGAGCTTGTTCTATCCACTCAATCTGAATGGCGTCGACGACAGATTCATAATTGTCGGCATCTTCAATGGTCTCGTGTGCCATTGCTAATTCTTGTTCAAGCATAAAAAATCCCCATCAACGTTGTTGATGGGGATTATCTGCTAACTGCAAGATCGTTCAAGTCTTCTTAAACGATCGGCATTAAAC
>NZ_JACJFF010000379.1:0-323 GCF_014164465.1 Vibrio sp. SG41-7
TTGTGTTTACCAACCGCCGCCGAACCATGCTTAGAGCATTATGTTATGACGGCTCTGGCTTCTGGTTAATCAATAAACGCCTGAGCAAAGGCCGCTTTCAAGATTGGCCCCGTCATCACCAAGATAGGGTGACCCCTGTCGCCGCGAAGCAGCTTAAAGCTCTGTTGATGGGGCTGCCTGGCTGGCAAAAAGTATGATCGTACGCACACTATTCACCCTTAAATTATCGATCCTCACGATCATGTTGACCGATCCCACAATGCTGGAATAATTGAGCGCATCAGCACTGCAAGCCAGCCGACAGGAACTTAAATGGCGCAAGA
>NZ_JACJFF010000037.1:0-45431 GCF_014164465.1 Vibrio sp. SG41-7
CTTTTAGAGCTTAGAGCTTAGAGCTTAGAGCTTAGAGCTTAGAGCTTATAGCTAAAGCCTAATACCCAAGAGCTGTTAAGCTTTGTTTTGCTCAGCTTTACATACAGCCGCAGTGAACACGACGTCAGTTGAGCTGTTAAGCGCTGTTTCAGCAGAATCTTGAATCACACCAATGATGAAACCAACCGCTACAACCTGCATCGCTACATCGTTTGAGATACCGAATAGGCCACAAGCTAGAGGAATCAGTAGCAGTGAACCACCGGCAACGCCTGATGCGCCACATGCTGAAATTGCAGCAACAAGGCTTAGTAGAATCGCAGTGAAGATATCAATCTCAATACCCATTGTGTGTACAGCTGCAAGCGTTAACACAGTGATGGTGATTGCAGCACCAGCCATGTTGATGGTTGCGCCTAGAGGGATTGATACAGAGTAAGTATCTTCATCTAGCTCTAGCTTCTTACAAAGGTTCATGTTCACTGGGATGTTTGCAGCGCTTGAACGAGTGAAAAATGCCGTTACACCAGACTCACGAATACATTGCAGTACAAGTGGGTATGGGTTCTGTTTTGTCTTTACAAAGACAAGCAGTGGGTTAACGACAAGAGCAATGATCAGCATTGAGCTTAGTAGAACCGCTAGCAGTTGACCGTAGCTTGCTAGTGCATCGAAGCCCGTTGTTGCGAACGTAGTCGAAACAAGGCCGAAGATACCGAATGGCGCAAGACGAATAATGAAGCGAACAATGTGTGAAACACTGTGGCTAAGGTCTTCGAAAACCGCTTTGGTTGTTGCAGATGCGTGGTGCAGTGCAAGACCAAGACCGATTGCCCAAGCAAGAATACCGATGTAGTTAGCGTTCATTAGTGCGCTAACTGGGTTATCTACAAGCTTGAATAGAAGCGTATGAAGAACTTCGGCAATACCTTGAGGAGGGTTAGCACCTTCAGCGCCAGCAACCAGTGTCAAAGTGGTTGGGAACATGAAGCTCAGTACTACAGCCGTCAGTGCTGCAGAGAACGTACCAATCAGGTAAAGCACAATGATTGGACGCATATGAGTATGCTGACCTTTCTTTTGGTTTGCGATAGAAGCTGCAACAAGAATGAATACTAAAATTGGGGCAACAGCTTTCAGAGCACCAACAAACAGACTACCTAATAGGCCTGCATCTTGAGCTGCTGAAGGAGAAACCATGGCGAGAACGACACCGAAAACAATACCAGCAAGGATCTGTAGAACGAGATTTCCACGAGCGATGCGGGCGAGCATGTTGTGATTTTGCATAAAATACCTGCAATTGTTAATTTATTATAGTGATGTATTTTTTATAAAGTTGTACCAAATCCAACTATACACTAGTGGAATGGGCGGTCATATTAGCGGGATCTAAGAGGGTGTCTAGGAATAGTTTACTTTTAGGGTGGTTGTTTGCGCCATGTGGTGCTTTTGGAGCTAAATGTTAAATCTTTGTGCTTTTGTTGAGGTATAAGTCTGCTGAATAATGTTCCATTGGCTTAATGTTCTAGTATTTATGGTGTGTAAACCATTACTGATAAAAACATTGTGTTCGGAAATAGCTGCCTAAACTTGTATAGGTAAAAAAAACCACTTCAACAGACATCATAGACATCACCTGCTTTGCTTAATCTACGTTGGTGCATGACTTGCCATGTTTTGTCGTCATCTAATCTTTCTATCGGCATTCCCACCTACTTAAGCAGCGTTAGCTGTGAATCTCATCAGCTCTCCTTAATAGCGTCAGGCTACTGAACTTAATACCTTGCTACTTTGATATACCGCACACCTTATCTGATGAATTATATCAACATGTTATTTTATATGACGTAATTTATCTAAAATTGCCGTTGTAAGTGGGGGGCATATATCCTGTGTTGGTCTTAATTTACAAGAGTATGAGCAATGAGTTTAATCAGTATCCCTTATGTAGAGACCTCTGCAGATACCGTTTTACATATAGCAGCCGCTATCGTGCTGATCAGCACCATAGCGGCTGGCCTGTTCGGTTTTTGGAAGCTTCACGAGATCCCTATTCAAAAGGCTCATAAGACTGACCACCATCAGATAGGGTTGATTACCGCGCTCACTTGGATTGGCTTCATTTGGCACTGGGTGTGGGTGCTCGCCATTATCATTGCGTTTGTAGATTTTGAAAAAGCCATTATCCGACTGCGTGATTTATGGAATTCTCCGGCTCAAGTTAATCAATCAGAGGATGTCTAAATGTTAGAAGGTTTAGCGGTTTGGTGTTTGTTCATCTATTTATTAAGACTTGTTGGCATGCCTTGGAACACAGGGACTAAAGCATTCGCTTATCTAGGAGGGAGCGGTTGGTTGTTATTTGTGTGGGTAGGATTAATTAACTATACACCAATGGATTTGTCGGGAGGCTCTGTGGTGCAGTCTCCTCACATTCAGCTTCGCCCAACCTCAACCAATGTCTCGGGCAAGGTCGACCAGATTTATATCACCCCGAACCAACGCATTGAGAAAGGGCAGTTAATCTATGAGATTGAAAACGAGCCTTATCAAATTGCTTATGAACAAGCGAAGATTTCGCGCGACTCGGCAAACGTAGCGGTTAGCACTGCGGCTGAAGAAGTAAAAATCGCTGAATCCAGCTATCAGGCAGCGTTACATGATTTTGAAATGACACAAAGTGAGCTTTCAGCTGCTCAGTCAAATAGAGACTTACAGAAAAGAACGTTGAAGCGTTATCTTGAACAAAACCGAGTCGTGCGTAATACGATCACTGAAAGCATGATTGATAACCAGCAAACGGTCGCCGATTCTGCTGTGTACACTGTGGCCAAGCTTGAGTCACAGCTGAGCAAAAAGAAATCTGATGTAGAGAAAGCCAAGCTACAAATAACCAAAGCGGAACTCTCGGTTGAATCCCGTCAGTCAGACTTTAACGAAACAATTCAGAAGGTGAATAAAGCGAAATGGGATCTTGATAGCACCAAGATTTATGCACCCGCTGATGGCTTTGTGACTAACTTTATTCTTCGTGAAGGTCAGCTTGTTTCTAGAGTTCCACGATTGCAGATGTACACCAACGAGAAATACGTATTGATGAGAGTGAATCATCAAGCGATTAGAAATGTTAAACCGGGTCAATTGGCTGAATTTACAACGCCAGTTTATCCAGGGAAAGTATTCACGGCAGAGGTTGAAGGTATTATTGAAGCAACCGGCGAAGCGCAAAGTAACTTGCTTGGCTTTGACCAGAATGTTCGCTCTACGACAGGCAAGAACCTACAAAACAAACATCACTTTGTTAGGTTGAAAGTCTTTGAACCTGAAGGCTATAGCGTACCAGTCGGCTCGGTTGGTTTAGCTTGGATTAGCGGAGAAAAGCCAACAGAGCTTATGGCGTTTCTTGATGTAATACGTGGAATCATTTTACGTATGAAGTCGCAGCTTTACTACTTCTACTCTTTCTAGATCTAGAACCAGAGTTAATTCGGTTATTTAATTCCGAATTATTCAAAATAAGATTATTAATGAAATTACGGGCCACAGTCGTGGTCTGTAATTTTAATATGTTTGCTATTCAGTGAATATTTAATCGAAAGTCTAAATTTAACTGGAATATATTTATGCTATTCATATCTTCTGAAATAAAAAGATGCATTAAACCTATTATCTCTCTGTTGCTATTAACGAGCTTGGTGGGCTGTCAGGCGACTCAACGTCAGGACGCAACGACTGGTGAGATGGAAACGAATTCCACAACAAAAGGGGCTGCGATTGGTTCTTTGTCTGGTGCTGCGATTGGTCTCCTGTCTGGAGATAATTCAAAAGAACGGAAAAAGAGAGCGTTAATTGGGGCAACGGCTGGCGGTCTCATCGGTGGAGGAGTCGGCTACTCACTGGATAAACAAGAGGAAGCTTTGCGTCAGGAGTTGCTAGATTCAGGCGTTCAAGTAAAGCGTGTTGGTGAAAATGAGTTAGTGTTGGTGATGGAAAACGGCATCGGTTTTCGCTCTGGTGAATACCTACTTGAAGCGACGGTATACAATTCATTGAATGGTGTTGCGAGAATATTGGTCGAGTACCCAGATTCGTATTTGCAGATCAAAGGCTATACCGACAGTACTGGCAATGATGCTTCTAATCAGCAGTTGTCTGAGAAACGTGCTGATTCAGTAAAAGCTTACTTAGTGAATCAAAAAGTGAAAGGTGGACGAATCAGTACCAGCGGCCTTGGTGAACGTTACCCTATTTGTGACAATGCAACCGAAGACGGAAGAGCCTGCAATCGCCGTGTCGAGATCAGTATCCAAGCCATCTAGCGAGGTGATGCAATCTTTCTCATCCGCAAGTAGAGACATTTTGCGGATGTTCTATTTTATTCTAATGACTTGAGGTATTGCTTTGGTGTCATGCCTCGATGTTTCTTAAACATATGTGTAAAACTGTCTAGGTGGCTATATCCCAATTTGTGGGCAACTTCGTCGACAGGCATTGATTGGCTTAGCATCTTGACGGCTTTATTACTCAAGACAAAACCACACATTTCGGTGAAGTTATGGCCATACTTGTGGAATCTGCGTTGAAATGTTTGTGTAGATAGACCAAATAATTTCGATACTCTTTCGAGCGTCGGTAATCCAAAGTGACATGAGTAATTGATGGCCTCATAAACCAATTTAGTATCATCGCTTGGATCGGGCATATCTAAGCATCGATCCAAGTCCTCAAAATTTAAAGAAAAGGTTTGTTTGGTATCTTGATTTTCAGCCAGATTTGCCAAGCGTAAGTTGGAATGAAACCAGATCTCTGTTTGATGATGATTCCATGTTACGTCACAGCCAAAATAGTCTCGATATAGGTTCTCATCCGCACGCTCCCCAGAAAGTAATACGCGCATCGGAGCGAAATCTACCCCAAGGTATTTCTTTAATATCTTTAATATCTTTAATATCTTTAACATCAAAACAGCGACTCTAATACTGTCATGAACGTCTAAGTGTTCTGCGTCATACTGATTGTTGTAAGTCCACTTGATGATAGACCCCGCAGGTGCAGCAACCCAAAAAGCACCGGATTGAATACACCCCATGCCGTAATTTACCTTTCTTATCGTCGACATTAAGTCATGACCAGAGAACATCCATTGGCCTAATCCGCCCAAGTCTTCGACCCGGAAATGGCGTACAGCCTCGAGCATAAAGTTTGGATTTTTTGTATAGCATTCGAGTTCTTCATAAAGCTGAAATACCTCAGAAATGGGCAACAGGTTCATTGTGTGATTAAACGCGGATTGGGGAATTGTCTGTGGGGAGATTGGATCTGAATAATATTGATTACATACGTTGTAATACAAATTCATCAGGCTATTTACCCTTATAAAGTAAGTTGTGTTGATAGTCATTGATCCATCCAAACCTCTGTGAATTAGGTCATAAATATAGCATAAATGACGTAATTTAACGAGTTTTAACAGACCCCAACGATGTTAGTTAACATCAAATATATCGGTAAAGTAGTGGCGATAATATTAGTAACAATGGTGTTAACTACAATTGTTGATAGCTGTAAATACTGAGTTGAGTAAACCCCAATACTATTTTTTGAGAACCATAAATAAATTGGATGGAAATTTTTAATCATGGTTTCAGCGTCTTTTAACTTCAGAGAATTAAATAGAGATTAATTAATGACACATACTCCTAAGATAGAAAAAATTAGCGTGTTTGATCGTATTAACGCATCGGCACTGATGTTATTGACTTCTGAATATAAAAGCTTGGAGCAGTTGCGAAGAAAAAACGACTATCCAATGTTCCCAACATTTGAAAGACACCATCCATGCCAATAAAGCGAACCAAGATAAATGGTGTCGATATTCGATACGCACATTCTGAAGCGATTGGTAAACCGACTCTTGTGATGCTTTCCCCTTTTCCTCAAAGCATTCTTGCGTATGCCCCTATTTGGACAGGGTTGGCTGAACACTACAACCTATATGCCTACGATATGCCAGGATTCGGCGGCAGTACTGGCGGGTTTGAATATATGTCTTTCAAGGCTCAAGGTGACTTTTTAAAAGATTTCTTGAATCATTTTGATATTCAATCACCACACTTATTAGGGCCTGATGTTGGTATGCCGGCGATCGTTTATTACACGGGCACTTATGACAACGATGTAAAAAGCCTATTGATAGGTGATGGCCCAGCGATTGACCCTTCGTCAAATGCAAGTGCCATTCGCAAAATGGTCGGCTCATCATTCTGGCGCACTGTCTTTAAAGTGACAGGATCTGGGTCTTTAATTCAAGGCTGTATCAAGGTTTGTTATACAAACTATCGCCCTAATGAAGAAGAGGTTTCGGACTATATCGCATCGTATCGCAATCGAATGCCCGCCGTAATGCAATGGTTCAAAGATTACCCAAAAAGTTTAACAACGGTTGATCCACTTCTCGAGAGAATTGAGTTACCTACTCAAATATTTTGGGGAGAAAACGACGCCATTCTCTATGTCGAGAATGGGGAACGTCTCGCTGAACGCATGCCGAATGCTGAATTAACAGTGTTTAAAGACAGTGGCCATTTTTGTTATCAAGACAGTCATAAAGAATTCGAATACATGGTAATTGATTGGATTACTAAGCAAGAGGAAAAATAAGTGGTTATTGAGACCGGTAAACAGAAATTGAATAAGAGGCTCAGGTTATTTTGATATGAACAAAGAAAGAAAATATCGGGTGTTCAGTAGCTTACTGATGAGTTTCACTTTGATGTACGCTCATACCTCGTTGGCACAAGAAAAACAGCCGAACGTTTTAATCATCACCGCTGATGACATGGGCTTTTCAGATGTTGGTGCATTTGGTAGTGAAATTCAAACGCCAACAATCGATTCTATCGCGAACGAAGGGCTACGTTTTAACAACTATTACACCAATCCTTTATGTACCCCAACCCGAACTTCGCTAATGTCTGGCGTTGATCATCACCGTGCGGGCGCCGGTACTATGGGTCTATTCACTGCACCAAACCAAAAGGACAAACCTGGGTATGAGGGTTTCCTTCGAGAAGAATTTGTCACCCTAGGTGATCTTATGAAGGGAGCGGGTTATACGACGTTTGTTAGTGGCAAATGGGATCTGGGGCGTTTTCCTAATTTGATTCCAAGAGCGAGAGGTTTTGATCGTGATTTCGTTATGCTGGATGATCATGGTAGCCACTACAGTATGTTAGCGATGTGGGAAGAGGCACCAAAGCTACAATTTACTGAAGACGGAAAGTACCTTAAAGAGCTGCCAGATAACTATTACTCGAGTAAGACTTACACCGATAAAATGCTGTCTTTCATGAAAGATAATAAAGCAAAGGATGACAAGCCTTTCTTTGCTTTCCTCTCTTACCAAGCGCCTCATGATCCTTTGCATGTCGATGAACCGTGGAGAAGCATGTATCAAGGGCAGTATGACAAAGGTTGGTCTGCAGTACGATTAGCTCGTTATAACAAGCAAAAAGAGCTGGGTATTATTCCTGAGTTTACTGAACTTGCGGAGCGATATTGGTTCGTGCCGGATAGTGAGATGCTCGCACCAATTGTCAGAGCGGCACTAGGAAGAGAAATGGAGCTTTATGCTGGCTTGATGACCAACATGGATCATCATCTTAACCGTGTAATACAGTACTTGAAGGACAGTGGCGAATATGACAATACCATGATTTTGTTCTTTGGAGACAACGGCCCTGAGGGCAACGGCACTTTTGACAGAATCACGACGTTTGGAACGAAAAATTACATTTTCAAAGCAAGAAACTGGTCTGATCAAGGTGATATTCGTTTGCAAGGCACAGAGAATAACTATACCGAGCTCGATCCCGGTTGGGCGCAAGTTTCGGCTGCACCATTCTTTGGACATAAAGACTTTGCCTTGGAAGGTGGAATTCGTAATGCACTGATTGTTAAACCGGCGAAAGATAGCCCGCATAAGCCCGGAAGTATTCGTAATGATTTTATGCATGTTCAAGACATTTTCTTGACCTTAGCTGAAATGACCAATCAAGATTTCCCCAATGGATACACTCAGGCTAAATCTTGGCTTGAGATGTTAAATGATCCTGAGGCAACGGTTCGAACGGGAGAGGATTGGTTTGGTTGGGAGAGTGGTAACTCACGAGCATTACGTCGCGGCGAGTGGAAAATCTCTAATAATATTAAGCCTTGGGGTAATGAGCAGTGGCAACTGTATAACATTGAGAAAGATCTCTCTGAACGTTACGACCTAGCTGATAAGCATCCAGAGATATTGAATGAACTCGTCTCAATTTATGAAAACGAATATGTGCCAAAGAACAATGTCATTCTTGGCAGCCGAAATTTCCATGAAAGTGATTGGTGGGATGGGCCTCTTCGTTTTGAAGAGGGCAATGATGAAGGATCAGAGTATCCGCCTGGTTTGTACAAAAAAGGATGGACGCCACCTCAAGATATGATGGCAGAACCTAAGCAAGTGGAGGAGGAATAATGATGAAAGGATTCAGCATAAATTCAGATTCAGTTAATCAAATGACTAAATACCTCGTGGGTGCCGGGCTCATTGTTTCTACCAGTGCTAGTGCTTTGACATTACCTCCAAGGTTTTATGAACGTACGTTACTAGGAGTAGAAGCGATACCTATATTAGGGATCAGCTTTGACGGAAATATTAACCCATTTGACCCTACATTAGGTGACAACGGTAATGCTCATTTACCACAACCCGGTATTGATGACATTCATTTAGAAGGAACAATGGCGTTAGCGGGCTATTCGATTAGCTTCCCCATTAGTGACAGGTCAGCTCGTATTTCCTACTTACAACCTGTTGGCAACATGAATGTGACAGCGACGGGGCAAGTAACTAGTGGTGGGCAAACAGTATCCAATGTGCCTATTCAGTATTATTCAACTAATGGTATCGGTGACCCATTTTTTGAATTTACGATTGGGCTAATCGGTTCTCCAGCATTAGATGAGCTACCTAAAGCGATTCGTTATCAACCGGGCTTTCAAATGGACTTATTGGTCGACTTAAGCGTACCGCTTGGTGAATATGACTCGGATCAAGCGATTAACATGGGCACGAACAGATTGTGGGGAAGAGTGGGTTTCCCGATGATGTATCAGTTAGGAGATGTGTGGGCGCCAAGTAAGCGTGCTTCGCTAGAACTCCTACCTGCTGTCACTTGGTATGGCGATAATGACGACATGTATGGAGGCGGCTCTCAAAGCACTGATTTAGGTTACAGCCTCGGTGCTCATTTGACTTACGATTTAAGCCAACATGTGTGGGTTTCTTTGGACTACTCCTACGTGAAATCAGGTGATTATACCAACAGCGGTAATGTTCAAGTTTCCAACAATGGAAGCTTTGAGGGTCAGGACTTTTCAAGCGTTGGCTTTACGGTTGCTACGGATCTTACGCGTAATTTGAATGCCTCATTGGGTTATCAGACGACCATTAATGATGGTGGTGCTGGCGAAGCGCAAATGAGCACCTTCAGTTTCAACTTGGTCTATTACTGGGCAGATATTCTTGATGGGTTAGACCGGACAGGTTTTAAGTTCTAAATATGAATTTTTAAACTCAGCTTCCTACTTCCTACTTCCAGAGTGATGGGGGAAGCTGAACTATAGTTTGAGAGGTTTCAATGTATTTTGTAAAAGTGCGTGTTGAACATGCGGGGTTAACAGAGAAAGAGCTGTGGGACCTTTGGGAAAAAAAAGCCGAAGCGGCGTTAAAAGCTAAGTCAGCAGGTAAGATTAAGTTTCTATATAAAATTACAGGACAACGCGGCGTGATAATGGTTGTTGATATGGAGCACCATGAAATAGAGCAAACTGTTCATGGCGATATGCCAATGAGAAATATCATGGTTCTAGAAGAGGTTATCCCGGTTCGTGACTATGAAGAGTTTGCTGAAGATGTAAAGCGCAGGTGGAAAAAGTAATATTTATAGACTGAGGGGAATGATTTTACTTGGTCTATTTAATTATTCATTTTTATTACTATCTCCATCCCCCTATTTAAAAATTATTCAGGGCATTGTAAATGCGAAAGTTAATTTTTTTTAGCGTTAAGCTGTACTCTATTGGTAGGTTGTTCCTTTAATAAGATATTTGAAGGAAAATACCAACTCGTTGATGATTATATCGAAATTATTGATAGCAATATTAAAGACCTACCTCAACTGTCAAATGTTATCGCGATTGATCATTCTAGACTTGCCAATCAAGCTGAAGAGCCGCTTTTACCCTCGAAGGTAATTATGTTTCATGATCCAGTTTTGGAGTCGAGTCTGATAGAAAAAGAACGTTTAATTGCGTTAGATATGCCTTTGAAAATATTGGTATATATGGACGAAAATGGAGACTCCAACGTGATTTGGAATCAAACTCGTTATTTTGAGGAGCGTTATAACGTTAGCTTCACGGTTGAGGAAAAGCAACAATATGATGAGGCTATGAGTGATGTTTTGAATGGAGTGCCCGAGAGCGCTTTGAATTCATTCACTAGTGATAAAATGGCGCAAAACGACGTGATAACCATCGAAAGTGAATTGTCTTTAGAAGAAACCATCAGAAAAGCACTTGAGGTTATTAGCCGTAATGATGACGTAACGATCTTTAAAGAGATCGATTATCAAAAACTGGCAGCTCAAAATGACGTCAAGTTACCGCCAACATATCTCATTATGTATGGTGCACCATCGCCAGGAGGTAAAGCCATGAAGCAAGCACAAACGTTAGGCCTTGATGCATTTCCACAAAAATTATTGGTTTGGCAGAATGAGATGGGATAGGTACGTGTAAGCTTCAACAATTTATTTCTTTTAGCCGATAGGCAAGACGTTCATAAATCTTTTTCATTATTGATGATACAGAAGAGGCTTTTAATAAAATATAAAACTAGCTATATATTTACCTACTACTATAAAACTTAATGAAACGTTCCCAGTGTTTCTTGTTATTTATAGTGACGGTGTGTTTTTCATCTAATTGACATTGTGCTAAATATCACTCTACCGTGTTCGATATAACTCAGTCCACTGCTCCTAACTCTTTTTGGTGACACGTGACTTGTAAGTGTATTTATATGTTAAGGCTTTAATGGAAATATAATAAGTGATTTTTTTAAAAGTTGGCGGCCTAATTAACCCCTTTGAAAATAACATAGTAGGTGTTGTTATGGTGTGTGTGATTAGCTTAGTGAGTTTCTCTTCTATGGCGGCTACGCCAGTTTCAAGTAAGTATGTTCTTGAGCGTATCAATGAAATTAAATTAAATAAAAACAATCTGATAATTCCTTTCGCATTTAATACTGAGTCCATGGGTTTTAATATGGGTGTAGGTGGTGTCTTTCAAGGTATTGGACAAGAACAACTGAAAGTTGGTGCAGCTGCGTATTCGGGAGGCGCTGATAGTTATGCATTGGGAGGAGGAGTCTGGAACTACCAAGTAGAGAGTATAGAAAGGCTATTCATCTCTGTATATGGAATGTATGCGTATTACCCTGAAAATACGGCTTATACAGGGGCTGAATATTATCCATATCCTAATGGGATTCCGATACCAGGAAGCTCCAGCTCTTCCAGTGAGCAAAACATTCAAGCGAGCGGGTTTTCTAATTGGTTAGACATTAAACTAGAGTACATATTACCGATTGGTACCGGTAAAAGTGAGATTATCAAGAGTTATCGAGTATCCAACGGTTTGCTAGTCGATCTTCCCGTCAGGCACCAATGGAATCCATTCGAGTATGGATCAACAACCATCATCATGAACCAGTTCAATCGATATCAGTCTTTCGAAAATGAAGACCAAATCAGTGGAGATCTTCATGCCATAGAATTCGGTGTTCAGTACGATAATACGGACTTCTATCCAAACCCTAGTATGGGAAGTCGACAGTATCTGAGTTTTTCTGGCGATGGCAATTTGATTGACTCTGATGGCGATTGGAATTTTATTCAGTTAGACGTCAGCAAATACTTTTCAATGGGACAGAGCCAATTTGCATCGCAACGAATCTTAGCTTTTAACCTGTGGACTGGTTATTCGCCGAGCTGGAGTGTAAATAATGACTCCGACAGCGGACGGCTTGTTGAGAATTCCCCCCCTTATAACGAAGGAGCAACGTTAGGAGGTTGGAACCGAATGCGTGGCTATGATTCCTATCGTTTCCATGACAAGGCGAGCCTATATTTGTCTGGTGAGTATCGTTATACCCTTAAATATAACCCGATAACAAACGTTAATTGGTTGAGCTTTTTAAATGTCGATTGGTTCCAACTGGTTGGGTTCGTTGAGGTGGGAGAGGTGGCAAGCGACTATAACCTGAAAGAGCTAACATCAGATATGAAAATGGACGTTGGGGTGTCTTTACGAGCATTTGCTGGAGGTATAGTTGTGCGTACGGACCTCGCTGTTTCTAATGAAGGAGCCAACCTCTGGTTTATGGTGAATCAACCCTTTTGATTGAGAAATCGAGGTATTATTTATCAAGCTTTGGTCTACTGATGCTTCTCTTACATTGGTGACTAAGGTGCCTTCTTCCTTGAAGGCCTGGGCTTTTCCTCTCTCTAAACTGAATGACCAAAATTTAGAGAAGTAATAACCTAGAAGTTTTCATTCATTTATACGAAGGGTACTGTTGGAACATTTCAGCGACTTCCTCGGAAATCAGTTCTCCACGTTCCTCAGAACTCATTGAGCGAGTTAATTTTCGGCTTGAATTCGCTGTCCATACAACGATGTTTGTTCGGTCATCGACCAACTCTACAACTAATTGTCCATACGTCTGTTCGTGATAATTTTGTGGGGTGGACATTACCCCGCGGAAATTGTTCCGACCATAGCCAATACCAAAGGAAGAGCCGGAAGAAACAAGTTCTGATTCTTGCTGAAGTTGGTAGCGAACATATAGGCTGCCTCCGTCTTCTACAAACTCTACCTCAGTACGATCCATTTCTTTGATGATCGCACTTTCAATCCTGATTGAATCGATGCTGATCGGCACTTTATTCATTGTTTCTGTCGCTGTTTCAAGCGAGCCGAAATCATAGGTTTTATACATTGAGAAATCGGTTTGCTTATCAAAGTCAGTATTTATTGTAGAGCAGGCCGCTAGAGGAAGCGTTAATAATATTGTTGTTAAGCGAAGCATGTTTTATGTCCTATGACGGTGGTTTGAAATGAATCTCTCTTTCTATGGTGATTATACTTTTCTGGTATTCGAAGATTTCTGTTCGATATATCCAATCAATCAGACAACTAAATTGATGTTATTAACCGAACTTTGGTTTTATTGCTCAAGGGGAAATTATAGTGAACTGGATAAAGGGAGTATTGACTTCAATGATTAGCACGGTTGTTGTGCTTCACTTGGTTGTATTTTTTGCATCAGTCACTGGTGTTTAGTTATATAGGTAAATAATGCATGATTGATATTTATGGCACCCCAAATAGCCGCTCTACTCGCGTACTTTGGTGTGCAGAAGAGCTCGGTATTGAATATAACTTTAAAAAAGTTGATTTCTCATCGGGTGAAAATAAGTCCGATGCGTATTTGGCAATTAACCCAGCAGGTAAAACGCCAGCGATCGTCGACGGAGATTTTGTCTTGTCTGAATCAACAGCGATTTTAGAGTTTTTAGCGCAGGAGTACGGTAAGGGGCAAATCAAACCAAGCGACAAGAGTGACAATCGAGAAAAGGCACTTTGTGCTAAATGGTGCTCTTTTGCGGTTTGTGAGCTTGAGCAACCTTTGTGGACGATGGCTAAACACAGCTTTATTTACCCCGAAGATATGCGTCAGGATGGCATTTTACCTGTCTGTCAAAAGGAGTTCCAAAACGCTTTATCAGTTTTGAGCCAACAACTTGATAGTAACGAATACCTATTGGGTGAGGTGTTTTCTATTGCTGATATTTTAATTTCACACACCTTAGCGTGGGCGCTAAGTTTTCAGCAAGAGATCCCACAATCTAATTTGATGAGTTATGTGCAACGTTGTACATCTCGTCCCGCATTTAAAATGGCTCAGCAGAGAGAGCCTTGAACTTTACTTTGATTAAGTAAAAACAGCCATGATAACTTTCGTCATCATGGCTGTTTTCTTTTATAGCTATAACAGAATGTTTGTTAGTGCTGTATTGTATTAATGATGATCGTGATTCATCTTCTTCATGCCGCTCATTACTTTCTTAACCGGCGCATCGAAGGTCTGCGTTTCACCATTGGCGAAAGTCAGTGTCATCTCGATTTTCTCACCTTCTTTTAGGCTGCTTGCTAGGTCGAACAACATGATGTGTAGGCTACCTGGTTTAAGTACCGCTTCACCGTTCGCAGGAATGGTGATCTCTTGAATTTGGCGCATTTTCATAACATCGCCATCCATGATTACATCATGAAGTTCTACTTTACCTGCTGCAGGTGTTGTTGCAGAAACAATAGCGCGATCTTTATCGCTGTGGTTCATCAGAGTCGTGAATACCGCGCTGTTCACTGCTGAAGGCGGTGTTGCACGAGCGTACGCGTCATGAACCATAATATCGCTACTAGCCTGAGCAAAAGGGGTGAGCAATAAGCCTGCTAGAGCAAGTGCTTTTAACTTCATGTTGTTGTCCTTAATTTTTATGTTTTGGTCTGGGACCTGACTTTATGTTTGAACTTTATTGGTTAAGTTCTTTGTTTTTACGTTTACTGCGTCAGCTTGTTGATAGCCTCAACAATTGGCGCTGGCGTCAACGTGTGCGGTACTTTGGTAATCAAGGTACCGTCGGGCTTTAAAAAATAAAAATATGAGCTGTGGTCTAGGGTGTATTCCAACTCTGAACCTTCAAGCTTGGTCTTTCTGAAAATAACGCCGTAGTTATGAGCCAGAGTCGTTGTGATATCCAATGGACCACTTAGTCCTTCCATCATCGGGTGGAAATATTGCGCGTATTCATACGAGGCTTCAGCGGCATCACGTTCAGGGTCAAGAGAAACAAACATTGGGCGAATCTTGGCTTTTGCTTCATCAGAAACTTGGTTAAGTGCTCCGGCCAACATAGCCAAAGAAGTAGGGCATACATCTGGGCAACGTGTGAAACCGAAGTAAACGATGCGAATTCTGTCATCGGTTTGGTCAAAGATTTCCGTTGGTTGGTTGTCTTTGCCGAAAAGAGTCGTTGCGGAGAACTCTTGTTTTGCAGCGTGTTGTTCTTGAACTTCGTTTTGCCCATCAAGATAGCTTTTGACACCAAAGCCAAGTACAAAAGCGACAACCAATGCTAACGACCAATTTCTACTCATCTTGCCATCCTTATTGCAGGGTTTACAGTATCGACACCATCAGTGAGTTCACCGATCCATGTCATTTTATCTAAAGTACATACAGGTAAAATCACATCACCTTCATAGGTATTGTTGCCAATGCTCTTTAATTGAAAACGCGCTGATCCCATTTCCATTTCTAAACCTGTGAGCGATAACATCAGTGTCTCAGATGCAGCACCTTCCCAAACGACCTTTATCTTTGTGGGTAGAAGAGGTTGCGCGGTTTCGCGATCAAGCGACATTGAAATGGATTCCTGCTCACACGATATGGTTGAAAGCATGCAGTAGTCATCCAAGTTGACTTCGGCAGTTGAGTGCTCAATGACCGACTTAAATTTTTGAAATACTTGCGGCCCATAAAAACCTGCCACGAGAGCAATGCCAAGAGCCACCACCTTTAATGCTGGGTGCATGTCGTGTTCTCATCTAATTTTATAAGAGCGGCGATGTTATCATACCCCTCAATACGTGCTTGTATCAAAAAGCAATTTTGTGCGTATGGTAGAACTAAAAAAGCGAAGCCATTGGCTTCGCTTTTGTCTGTTCAATCGAGAAGTGAGCTTAGTATTTCTAAGCATTATCCGTTCTAAACGCTTTCCAGAAGTTGGCTGAATGATTAGTCAGCGTTGCGCTCTGCAAATTTCTCTAGTCCTAGAACCAAGGCAATAGCAGCCAACATCATCATAATCGCCATTACCAGCTGAGAAGGCTGAGAGGTTACGGCTTCAAAATCAAACGGTGACAGATTTTCTTGAAGTAGAGGAACTTGCTCACCTTTTGAGTTTGTGCGCCAGCTGATGGTTTCTTTCCACGGCCAAATCTTAGGCAGCGTACCGATCATCAAACCAGTTAAGAACACTAGTGTGAAATCGCGGAATGAGCGCAGTAACCAAGAAAGTACGTGCGAGAAAGTCAGTAGGCCAATCACACAACCACTAAGGAATAGCGCAAGCACGTCGATTTGGAACTCTTTAACCGCACCAAGAACCGGACCATACATACCAATCAATAGCAGAATGAAGCTACCCGAGATACCCGGCAAAATCATCGCACAGATCGCAATCGCACCCGCAATGAGGATATTGATACTGGTAGGCTCCATTTGCAGCGGCTTAAGCACGGTAATGCTATAAGCGAAAGCAACGCCAAGCAGCAAAAACACGAATCGAATCATATCGCGCTTCTCTACTTGCTTAAGAATATGGAAAACCGACACCAAGATCAGGCCAAAGAAGAAAGACCACAGTGGAACGGGGTGGGTGACTAATAACCAAGAAATCAGTTTTGCAAATGTCGCAATGCTCGTGAATACGCCTGCGAACAGTGAAATCAGGAAGAAACCGTTGATGTGGTTAAATGCGGCTTTGAAGCCTTCGCGTTTCCATAAGCCAAGTACACTAGGGTTAATCCTGCGAATGCTTTCTAGCAGCGTATCGTAGATACCAGTGATGAATGCGATGGTTCCGCCCGACACGCCAGGAACAACGTCTGCTGCGCCCATTGCCATGCCTTTGAAAAAAGTACTTAAGTAGTTCATTGCTTCATAGAGTTGAGGGTGATTTTGTGCAGTATACAAACTTTAGTGTAAAAAAAGTATGAATATGCCATTGGGGAGGGGCTTTTATTACTCTCTTAATTGTAAGGCAATAAGTTGAAGTGAACATTTGCCTAACATTTAAAATACAACCACTTAGTAATTTGTCATTAAGAGCAAAGATAAAACTGATCTCTTATCAATATTGCATCTTGGTTGCATTATGCAAATGCACTTTGCAATTCGCATGACAAATTCATGGTTTTTATGCGATGCAGGGCTTATAAAACGCCGAATTAAAGTTGGCGCGCTAACTGCATTATATACATTGACCCTTCTTAAGCCGAGGGTCACCTAGCCAACTGACGTTGTTAGTGAACTTATGATTTGTTCACAAATATATAGAGCCAATCGCGATTATTGCGGTTGGCTATTTTTTTGCCTGTCGTTTGGTGATTGTCTTTTTTCTTTTCCAGTTCCTACATTTTTAAGCTCTAACCTCAGATGAAAAAAAAGCCAGCCACCATTGGTGACTAGCTTAAGCTTTTCTCGAATCAATCTCGAATCAATCTCGAATCCGTTTTAGTAACCCATCAACTGCAGCAAGTTCTCTGCCGTGCTGATTGCTTCTTTGCGGTTAGCAATGTTGAGCTTTTGGTAAAGGTTACGGATGTGAGTTTTGATCGTGGTCCCCGCTACATCGAGCTCTTGAGCGATTTGCTCATTACTGAACCCAGAATAGATCAGACCAAGTACTTGCCATTCACGCTGGGTGAGTGGGCTAGTGCGCACAAGCTCAGGAATATTCGGGTGATTAACCAAGTTCTCAACAAAGTCTTCATCGAAGTGAACCGAGCGGCTGCGTTGGGTGGTTGAGATATCTTTCATGATCTGTTGAGCGCGATGGCGTTCTAAGTCACCTAAGCCTGGCTTGTTGCTCAATTTATCCAAGATATGCCCGATAGTCCCACCGTCGACCAAGAAGTTACCAACCATACCGGTTTGGTTGGTCATATGAAGCGCTTCTTCAAGTAGCACGCGTGCGCTGTCTTCATCGTTAATTTGTGTACGCAACACCGCTTCAACGATCAAGTTTCGGTTGGTGTCTGTAATCAGATGTGAACGCTGCGCTTCACTCTTAAGGAAAGTCAGCGCTTCTTCCGCATCTTCATACTGCTCAAGGATGATGTGAGAACGTACGATGTTTCTCCATTGAAGCTGACAGAAGTGGTTACTCGCCGATTCAGGTCGAACCGCCACGCTTAGCCAATCACGGATTGCCTCTTTATTGCCTTTTACTTGCCAGAACAGAATCAAAGAAAGAGAAGCATTTGCGGTCCAATCTACGTGGTAAGTTGATTGACGTAGCAGGTGTTGAATTTGGTCGATAAATTTCGACGCTTTATCAATCTCGCCGCGGCTCAATGAAATTCGAGCCAGCATTGAGTAACTGTGCAGGTGCTTACTTGGTGAGTGGTGTCCAAGGATATCTAAGCCTTTGTAGCAACACTCTTCCGCTTCATCTAATCGGTTCCAGCACCAGAAGATCTGAGCGCGAACACGCAGCAAAAATTCATGTAGAGGCACGTATTGAAGCTGATGCTCTTCGATCAATTTGAATGCGCTGTCTTGTAGCTCAAACGCAGCTTGAACATAACCTTGAGCAATCAAAATTTCGCTTTGTTGCAGAATCGCCCACAGCGCCTGATGGTAAACTTGATACTGGCGAGCAAGCTTCTCTGTTTGCTGCATCATCGGTAGCGCACGGCTCAGGTTGCCCATCACGTGATTCACTTCACCTACAACTGACGTTGCCACAATGCGGCTACGATAAACGGTCGTGTTCAGCTGGCTTAACGACAGCTCAGCCAATTCCAATGCTTTCTCAGGCTCATTGCTGTTGATGGCAACTTGGGCGCGCAAGGCGTTGTATTGGCCTTGCTGCTGAGTATCGAGTTCGATGTTTCGAGCTTGATATTGAGTCTCAGCCTCTTCCAACAAAGTCCCCACTTGATCATAGCGGTGCTGACTTTGTGCAAGCCAAGCGCGCAGCATTGATAGCTTCGGCTCACTGTATAGTTGATCCGTAGTCAATTGCTTGATCGCCATCTCTAATGATGAAAGCTCACCTTGGTTGAACATCGGCCAACCGTGTTCAGTCAGGATTTGGATGATCAGCTCTGGGTCTTCAGCGCGCTGCGCGTGTCGCAGTGCTTGATGAGGCGTTTTCTGTTTGATCCACGCTTTCGCGGCACTTCGGTGCAACTCGGCTTCTTGTTGCGGAATTCGAGCTTGGCGCTCATGTGCGAGGAATTCGCCGAATAGATTGTGGAATCGGTACCAGTTCTTCTCGCCTTCAAGCGGGTAGATGAATAAGCCAAATCGGTTGAGTGATTCGATCATACCCAGTGCGTCTTCACGCTGTGTAAGCGCGCAGACTAATTCGTCATTGAAATGATCAAGTACTGAACACTGCATTAAGAACTGTCGGGTTTCTTTATCCAGTAGATCGAATACTTCTTCAACCAAGTAATCCCAAAGGTGGGCATGGTTAAAGTGAGAGAAAGACTCTGCCGATTGCGCAAGCGTACGTTTTTGATGCTGAGCTTGAAGGGCAATAAGCTGTAACGCCGAAGGCCATCCCTCAACATAAGTACAGATACTGCCAGCGGTCGTGTCATCTACGCCATCGGCGACACGTTGGTTGAAGAAGCGCGTCGTCTCTTCAGTATCGAAAGCCAGCGAATCGTTGCCAATCTCAATCATCAAATCACGAACGCGAAGGTTTGCCGTGCCAAGTGGTGGAGTGCCACGGCTAGTCACAACAAGCGTCAGGTTGTCAGGCATGTGCTTGAGGAAAAAGCGCATCGCCTCGTGAATGTCATCGTTATTAACTAAGTGGTAGTCATCCAGCACAAGGAAACATTCTTGGTGGAATTCAGACATCTCAGCAAACACTTCACTTAACAAAGAATGCAACGATGAAAACTGTCGTTTTTCTGCCAGCTTTTGGGCATTAGGGCAGGCATTTTGAGTTGCTTTATTGAGTGATTGCATTAGGTAGTTGATAAAGCGAAAAGCATCGTTGTCACTGTCATCAATGCTGTACCAACCCACATTGGGTTTATCTACCAGCCATTGTGCTGCCATTGTGGTTTTGCCGTACCCCGCTGGAGAGCGGAATAATACAAGCTTATAGCAATCTGCGTGTTGGAGCAGATCGAGAACCCTAGGTCGTAGGATTGCATTATGTAAGCGGCCGGGACGAGTCAGTTTCGAAGGGATCCACATGTCGAAGTTTTTCACCTATTCCGTGGCTTATGTTCTGGATTACCTCAATCTATCGTTGAGTGTAATCGAATGACATCAGCCTAATTACTTAAGTCTTCAATCATATTACGTGAAGCAAAACGGCACCGACTATGATCCTCCTCAGAAACCTTGCACTCCTGCATGTTTTTAGGCATCTACGCCCTTTATTTGAGACTTTGCTCACATAGCGGGTTGGTTTGTGAATGTGACTTCCTTCATTCCAACACGTGAATCTATGCAAAAGATGAGAGGACGAAATTATTTTCGTGATCTGAATATCAAATTTGATAATGACTTTAATCCGGTTAAATAAAAGTCACATCAATTGAAGGTAAGTTATCGAACGGGAGCTTGTGATCTTAGTCACTCCAAGTTTTTGTTCGAAGTCAGAACATGAGAGTCAGATCACTAACCCTATGTCGGTACGCCCCCTACGCCCTCCCATCTACTCCTAGTTTGTCGCGTTAGCGGGAGGATGTTTAGTTAATGGTGACCATGCACGATATGTCACAGATGAATTAGAACTATTAAAAGCGAGATTTCTGAAATGAAACCAACTCAGCAAAAAACTTTCGATAAAGTGTCGTTCCAAGAAAGCGTTAAGAAGCATTTATCTGCAACCTACGCAACAACGATTGAAAACGCAGATAGCCGCGCATGGTACCTAGCAATGGGGCGTGCGCTAGCAGAACTCACAACATTTGATCTGTTAGAAACTGAAAATGACGAAAAAATTAAGAACGCGAAAAGCGTTAACTACCTTTCATTAGAGTTTTTGATTGGTCGTTTAACCGGTAATAACCTGATCAGCATGGGTCTGTATGAACAGATCACTCATGCAATGGAAGAGCTAGGTCAAAACCTAACTGATCTTCTAGAAGAAGAACGCGACCCATCACTAGGTAATGGTGGTCTTGGTCGTCTAGCCGCTTGTTTCATGGATTCTTGTGCCGCTCAAGAATATCCAACAGTGGGCTACGGTCTTCACTACGAATACGGTCTATTCAAACAGTCTTTCCAAGACGGTCGTCAACAAGAAGCACCTGACGCATGGCGTGGTGTTGAAGGTTACCCATGGGAAGTGGCTCGTCCAGAACTAGCACAACACATTGGTTTTTATGGTCATGTAGAAGTTGAATACATCGACGGTAAAGAAGTTCGTACTTGGGTTCCGGGTATGGAAGTGAAAGCAATGCCTTGGGATCTACCTATCGTAGGTTACGAGTCAAACACGGTTTACCCACTGCGCCTTTGGGAATGTCAGGCAATCGCACCATTCTCACTAGCAAGCTTTAACAACGGTGACTACTTCGAAGCGCAACACTCGCTAATCGATGCGGGTAACATTACTAAAGTACTTTACCCGAACGACAACCACGAGAAAGGTAAGACACTGCGTCTAATGCAGCAGTACTTCCACTCAGCAGCGTCTGTTCGCGATATTCTACGTCGTCACGAAGCAGCAGGTTTCTCTCTAGAAGATCTGCCTAAGCAAGAAACGATTCAACTGAACGATACGCACCCAACTATCGCTATCCCTGAATTGATGCGCATCCTGATCGATGAAAAAGGTTTAACTTGGGACCAAGCTTGGGAAATCAGTGCTCATACGTTCGCATACACGAACCACACACTACTTCCAGAAGCATTAGAGACTTGGTCTGAATCTTTGATCAACCGCCTTCTTCCACGTCACATGGAAATCATTTTTGAAATCAACCACCGCTTCATGCAAGAAGTTCGCAAGATGTGGCCTGGTGACGGTGAGAAGCAAGCGAAGCTTTCTATCATCCAAGAAGGTTTCCACCGCATGGTTCGCATGGCAAACCTATGTGTGATTGGCTCTTACAAAGTAAACGGTGTAGCTGCGCTTCACTCTCAACTGGTTAAGAAAGACTTGTTCCCAGAGTTCAACGAAATCTTCCCTGGCAAACTGACTAACGTAACGAACGGCATCACGCCACGTCGTTGGTTGAAGTTCTGTAACCCAGGCCTATCTACGCTAATTACTGGCAAGATCGGCACTGAGTGGCCAGCAAAACTAGAGCAGCTTGAAGGCATCGCTAAGTTTGCAACAGACGCGAAATTCCAAAAAGAATTCATGGCTGTTAAGAAAGAAAACAAACAGCGTCTTGCTGATTGGGTTCAAGAGAACATGGGTATCGAGCTAGATACGAACGCTATCTTCGACGTGCAAATCAAGCGTCTTCACGAATACAAGCGTCAGCACCTAGATTTGCTACACATTCTATCTCTGTACCACCGTATTCTTAACGAACCTGGTTTCGAGTGTGAACCACGCGTATGTTTCTTCGCAGCGAAAGCAGCACCGGGTTACCACCTAGCGAAAGAGATCATCTTCGCGGTTAACAAGATTGCAGAGAAGATCAATAACGACCCTCGCATTGGCAACAAACTGAAAGTGGTATTCATCCCTGATTACCGTGTAAGCATGGCTGAAATCATTATTCCTGCGGCAGACGTTTCTCAGCAAATCTCACTGGCTGGTAAAGAAGCATCGGGTACGGGCAACATGAAGATGGCGCTAAACGGCGCGCTAACTATCGGTACTATGGATGGTGCAAACGTTGAGATTCGTGAAGAAGTTGGCGATGAAAACATCTACATCTTTGGCCTAGACGTTGATGGTGTAGTGGCATTGCAAGCTCAGGGTTACAACCCATACGATTACTACAACGCAGACCCACTGCTGAAAGCATCTCTAAACCTACTGACTGGCGATGAGTTCTCTCCAGGTCAACCAGGCCTTCTACGTGCAACGTTTGATAGCCTACTCGACGGTGGCGACCCGTACCTATGTCTTGCTGACTTCGCATCTTATGTGAAAGCACATGAAGACATGGGCAAGCAGTACAAAGACCAAGCAGGTTGGGCTAAGAAAGCAATTCTTAACACAGCATTGGTTGGTAAGTTCACATCAGACCGCTCTATTCGCGATTACGTGAACAACATTTGGAAACTTGAAGCGGTTAACCGTTAATACTTCCAAAGTAGCCAAGGCAGTTTCTGCCTTGGCTCAATTAGCTTGTGAGCAAACGAAAGGCTTAAAGGTTTGTCGTTTATAAACAAGCTGCTTACAAACCGATTGTCACAAGCTAATTGATTAGTAAAAAATTAAATTAACAACCCTACAAAATAGAAAGCGTCAGAACGTTTTCGGAGAGAGCGATGAAAGAACAGACCGTATTAAAACAAGTCGCAGAAATGGCAAACATTGCCGACAGTTACGTTAGTGCGTGGGGCGATGAAGCACAAGTATCAGAAGAGACGATTACGTCTCTATTGGCTTCATTGGGCTACGATACAAGCAGCGATGATGCACTGCTTAAATCTGCAGAAAGAAAACACAAAAAAGATGTACTAGACCCAGTTCTTGTCTTGCGTGACGGTGAGCCAGTAGAAGTGGCGCTTAATCTAGGTGTTAGTGCTCGTGAAAGTGAGTTCAGCTGGCGCTTAGAAACCGAGCAAGGAGAGGTACTTGAAGGCTATCTTCAATCTCAAGTCGTTCGTGACGAGCGTGCCGAGGGTGGCCCTTTAGTGTTTGCATTGCCAAGTGATTTGGCATGGGGTTATCACAAGCTGATTGTGAGTCGTAAGCGCCGTAAGAAGCCTTACGAGATGACATTGATCATTACGCCAAAAGCGTGTTTCAAGCAGTCACCAATCGAGCAAGGCAAAAAACTTTGGGGACCAAGTGTTCAACTGTACACACTAAGAACTCAGCACAACTGGGGTATTGGTGATTTTGGTGACCTTAAACAGCTTGTTGCTGATATCGCTTCTCGTGGTGGTGATTTTGTTGGCCTAAACCCAATTCACTCATTGTTCCCAGCGAACCCAGAAGGCGCGAGCCCATACAGCCCGTCGTCACGTCGTTGGTTAAACATCTTATACATTGATGTGAGCTCAGTACCTGAATTCGCATTAAGTGCTGAAGCACAACAAACGGTAGGCAGCGCTGAATTCCAACAGCGTCTACAAAAAGCTCGTGAAGCGCACTGGGTAAACTACACCGAAGTGTCTGAGCTTAAGATGAACATCTTGCCTATGTTATTCGCAGAATTTAAGACTCGTCATCTAGACAAGAACAGCGATCGTGCACAAGCGTTCTTAGCGTTTGTAGAAGAGGGCGGTGAAAGCCTGATGCATCAAGCGGCGTTTGATGCTCTGCACGGTGAGTTACATGCCGAAGATTCAGGTATGTGGGGCTGGCCTGTATTCCCTGAGAAATACCGCACATTCGAAAGCCCAGCGACACAGAAATACATTAAAGAGAACCTAGAGAATGTTCATCTTTACATGTACCTGCAATGGTTAGCGGATTGCCAAATCAACGATGCACAGTCTCTTGCTGAAGAGAAAGGCATGGCCGTTGGTTTGTACCGTGACCTAGCTGTTGGTGTTGCGGATTCAGGCAGCGAAACTTGGGCCGATGAAGGCAACCTAGTGATGGATGCGAGCATCGGTGCTCCACCGGATGTGCTTGGTCCTCTAGGTCAAAACTGGGGTTTACCACCGCTTAATCCTGAAGTGCTTCAAGAAACGAGCTACGACGCATACATCAAGCTACTCCGTGCCAATATGAAGCACTGTGGTGCACTTCGTATTGACCACGTATTAGGCCTACTGCGTTTGTGGTGGATTCCAAAAGGTGAAAACGCAACCAAGGGTGCGTACATCTATTACCCAGTACAAGACATGCTGTCAATTCTGGCGCTTGAATCTCACCGTTACCAATGTAGCGTTATCGGTGAAGACTTAGGTACGGTGCCGGATGAAATCGTCGATATCCTAGCGGATGCGGGTGTGCATTCTTACAAAGTATTCTTCTTCGAAACATCAGAAGATGACGGTGGCTTTATCTCACCGAAACATTATGCACCACAATCGATGGCGGCACTTTGTACTCATGATATGCCAACGCTTCGCGGCTTCTGGCATTGTGATGACTTGAAAATGGGTCAAGAGATTGGTTTATACCCAGATGCAGAACAGCTAGAAACCTTGTTCGACGACCGTCTGGAGTGCAAACAAGGTATCTTAGATTCAGTAGCATGGCATGGCTTCTTACCTGAAGGTGTTGGTCGTGATGCAAGCCAAGTACCGATGGACTCTTATCTTGCTGAAGCACTTCAACTGCACGTTGCGGCTGGTGGTTCGACACTGCTTAGTGTTCAACTGGAAGATTGGTTAGAGATGGACAAGCCAGTAAACATCCCTGGCACTGTCGATGAATACCCTAACTGGCGTCGTAAACTATCAATGAACTTGGACGAAATATTTGCTCACGAAGGGGTAAATCGTATCGCTTCTAAGCTGACTGACGTTCGAGAAAAAGCAGCTAAGTAATGACGTTGAGTGGCTTGAAAATAGGTGGTTTTTTGCTTACGCCGTACGAAAATACAACCTCGGTCACTCAATAATGAATGCTCATCTGGTAGAATAAACCGTCGTTATATTGCCCGCACTAATAGCGGGCATTTTTGTATTATATTTTTTGGATGTTTGGTTAGGGAGAAGCGTTTTGGAACTAAGTTCGATTTCAAAGCAAAAACAAATATATACCCAACTATCACAGGCTTGTTTCACTGACCCATTTGCGTTTTTAGGGCCATACTTACCTTCTGAGCAAGGTGCATTACGTGTGTGGATTCCTGGGGCAAATAAAGTCGAGTTGATTGTTGGAAAGGAACCTCGTATTGAGTTAGCGCAAGAGGGTGAAAGTGGTTTCATTCTTAAGCAAGAGAGAGATTTACGTTTTACTCACTACAAGCTCGCGGTTGATTGGGCTGGAGTCGAGCAGATCATCGATGATCCATACCAGTACCACGATCTGTACGCGAGTTATGAAGATCTCCATACACCTAAAGATATGTATCATCACATGGGGGCTCAGTTTATTACGCTAGAGCGTGATGGACAGACGATTTCAGGTACGCGTTTCTTGGTGTATGCACCGCATGCAACAGCGGCAAGCTTAGTGGGTAACTTCAACGCTTGGGATGGTCGTCGTCATCCAATGCAACGCTTAGATTATGGCATGTGGGGCCTATTCATTCCTGAACTGGAAGAAGGCGCTCAATACAAGTTTGAATTAAAAGGACCTGATGGCGAAGGCTTACCACACAAAGCTGACCCATGGGGTTTTTACTCTGAGCAATACCCTTCATTTTCTTCAGTGACTTACGATCACGCTCGTTACGAGTGGCAAGATACTCAGTGGCAGAATCGCCCAGTAACGCAAAAGCGTAAAGAAGCACTTTCGTTCTATGAACTGCACGCTGGTTCTTGGAAGCGTAACGCTGAAGGGGAATTCTTAAACTACCGTGAACTTGCTGCTGAATTGATCCCATATTTAACGGACTTGGGTTACACGCATGTCGAGTTGATGCCGGTTTCAGAGCATCCGTTTTACGGTTCTTGGGGCTATCAGCCAATAGGCTTGTTCGCACCAACGAGTCGTTTTGGGTCTCCTGATGACTTCAAATTCTTCGTCGATCAATGTCACCAAGCTGGTTTAGGTGTTGTTCTGGATTGGGTTCCAGCGCACTTCCCTAGTGATGATCACGGCTTAGCCAATTTTGATGGAACACCTTTGTTCCATGATCCAGATCCACGTCGTGGTTGGCATCAAGATTGGAATTCGTACATTTATGATTTAGGCAAAGAGCATGTGCGTCGTTTCTTGGTTGCAAACGCACTGTACTGGTTCGAACAATTCCATATCGACGGCATTCGTGTTGATGCGGTTGCTTCGATGTTGTACCTCGATTATTCGCGTAGCCATGATCAATGGATTCCGAACGCAGACGGCGGCAACGAAAACTACGATGCCATCGCAACCCTTAAGTGGATGAACGAAGAAGTTTACAAGCACTTCCCTAATGCGATGACTATTGCTGAAGAATCGACGGCTTTCCCTGGTGTTTCAGCCCCAACCTTTATGGGCGGTTTAGGCTTCGGGTTTAAGTGGAACATGGGTTGGATGCACGATAGCTTGTCTTACATCCAAGAAGATCCAATCAATCGTAAATATCACCACGATACAATTACCTTCCCATTGGTTTATGCACACAGTGAGAACTATGTATTGTCTCTATCTCACGATGAGGTGGTTTATGGTAAAGGATCTATCCACGAAAAAATGCCTGGTGATGAATGGCAGCAAACGGCAAATCTACGTGCTTACATGGGTTACATGTACGCGCAGCCGGGTAAGAAGCTGAACTTCATGGGTGCTGAATTTGGTCAGACGGCGGAATGGAACCATGATGATCAACTGCAATGGTTCTTGCTAGATTATGAACGTCATAAAGGTGTTCAGCGCTTAACGAAAGATTTGAACAATCTGTACCGTTCTGAAGCTGCAATGCATGATCTTGATTTCGACCCGAAAGGTTTTGAATGGCGTCTACAGGATTCAGCTGAAGCGAGCATCTTAGCTCATGAGCGTATCAGTGAATCAGGCGAGCGTGTATTGGTGGTTTCTAACTTTACCCCCGTTCCTCATGAGCACTTCCGCTTAGGTGTTCCAGCACAAGGTCAGTACTCTTTGTTATTGAATACAGACTCTGCGGATTATGCAGGCAGTGGCTTTGAAGTGAAGCCGGTTGCTAAGGTTGAATCAGTAGAAAGCGAAGGCTTAGACACATCGATTGAGCTGCGTTTACCACCGTTATCGACCGTTTTTTACAAGCTAAATTAGGTCTATAAGTTGAAATAAGCGATAACTAAAAAGAAAATGGGAGCCGAAAGGCTCCCATTTTTGTATTTATAACGCTTGGTTTAATGCTGATTGAAGTTCGTGAGATAGAGCATTGAACGTCCTACGACAGTCTCAAGGATTCGAACGGAATCAAGCCCAAAGCTATTAAACATTATCTCGCGGAATTAACCATCTGAACTGATGTTAAACTGTTCAGGGCTCTTTACCTGGGAGGCATGGAAAAACATCAATTTGATCACGAATCGAAATTGATCATTATCTAGAGCGTTTTGCCAAGATTGAATGAATACTTCTTCCGACGAGAACTCTAGATTCTCTATAACAATTGATAGCATGTGTTGGTGTAACGCTGATCGGATAGCGCGAGTCGATGGATAATAGCCCTGAAGCGTCGTCAAACTAATGCCAATTTCTTGAGCAATCCTTGCATAAGTTAGTGCTTCATGTCCTTCAGCCAGAAAAAGGTTTAGTACGATCTCGTCGTAGTGCTTTTGATTTTCTAGTTTCTGTACTTGAGTAATTCGAGCCATTACAAATCTCTATTGAGTGTAACATTCTGTAAACGTGTATATTAAGAGTTTCTAAATTAGATTTCAAACCAAAGACGTAAGTAAACGGTCAGTTTATCGTCAAAAATAGTCAGTATTGAGTTATTGGTTCAATTGTTAATCAGATCTTGGCACACATAAAAACACCGCCCTATTGAGCGGTGTGTAATTTTAAGTCGTTGTTTGTATGTGGTAAATGAAAAATTAGAATGGATACCAAAACAATTCAGGTTCAAGAATGCGTTTCGCTATGGCCAACACCACAATAAAAGCAATGACACTCAAACAAACAAAGTCGATACGTTTCAAAGGCGCATAGCTATACCAAGTACGTGCCTTGTGTCGGCCAAAGCCTCGTAACGTCATTGCGTTAGAGATTTCGTCTGCGCGGTCTAAGCTAGAGAAAATGAGCGGTCCTAGAACCTTAGCCACGTTTTTGATTCGAGTTATTAGGGGCGCTTTCTTCGAGAGTTCTACACCACGAGCTTGCTGAGCATGCATGATATTGATGAAGTCCTTCTTAACTTCTGGCAAGTAACGCAGCGTTAAGCTTACCGCATAGGCGATCTTGTACGGAACGCCGATACGGTTGAGGCTCGCTGCAAACTCAGTCGGGTGCGTAGTGAATACGAATATTAACGCTATCGGGAACATACTCATGTACTTGAGCGTCACCGTGACTAAGTAAAACAGAGTCTCTTGGCTCAACGAGTAGTTACCCGGCAATGTCAGTAATAAAGTTTCGCTACCGATGAGCTCAGTGCCTTGCTGCGGAGCAAGCAGGAACATGAATAAAGCATTTAGACTTAAGACACTCGCCGTACCTAATAACAAAGGCTTATACACGCGTATAGGCACATTGGTGAGCTTTAATAGGTATAAACCAGTCATAATAAGCAGCGTAATCAATCTCAGGTCGAACGTAGTCAATACCACGGTTACCCAAGCTAAGAAGAGTGCAAATTTCGTGATGCCATTTAATGCGTGCAGGGGGGATTTGGTATCAATGTAGTTGATGCCGAATTTTACTTTTGATGCGTTCATAGAGAACTTCTCTCGTAGTCGATGAAGTACTGCATAAACGCATTGGTATCGTCGATTTTCATCATAGTCGCGAGTTCATAAATACTAGTGGTACAGAGGTTTGCACGTTCTAGAAGCGATGGCTGACTAAACACTTCCGTCATGGCTGCATTGGCAATCAACTTGCTGTCTGCGATTACGATTGAACGTGTGGTGTACTCGAGAACGAGATGCATGTCGTGTGAGATGATCACCACAGTAATACCCAAATCACGGTTAAGCTTTTGGATAAACGCCAACATTGACGTGTAGTTTCGGTAATCTTGGCCTGCTGTTGGTTCATCCAATATGAGGAGTTCAGGTTCCAACACTAAGATAGAAGCGATGGTTACACGCTTTTTCTGACCGTAGCTCAAAGCTTCGATAGGCCAGTGACGGAACTTACTCAGCCCACACAGCTCAAGAATGTTTTCAACTTTTTCTTTAATCAGCTCTTCTGCAATATTGCGGTTACGAAGACCAAAAGCAATCTCGTCAAAAATCATATGATGCGAAATCATATGATTTGGGTTCTGCATTACCACACCGACCTTTTGGCTTCTTTCGAAGATAGAAAGCTCAGATAAGTCTTCACCATTTAGATAGGAAGAGCCTGAATCGGCATCGATCACACCCATGATGAGTTTGGTGATGGTAGATTTACCCGAACCGTTCTTGCCCAGAATCGAAACAAACTCGCCTTTGCCAATCTTGAAGCTCACATCTTCGAGTGCGTTCTTCTCGCCGTCGTAAGAATAAGTCAGACCATGAACTTCGAGTAAAGGTTGATACTGCTTTTCTGCAGCTGGGGCAGGGCGATCAGCAAACCAAGCTTGAACTGCTGGGCGGAACCTTTTGTAATCCAAAGCTTTGAGGTTTGACAGCTTATCTTCGCAGGTTAGTGGGGCTTTCGCCGCTTTAAGCGCGGATAAGTAAAGAGGCTCACGAATACCGTGCGTATCAAGTAACTTAGACGCTAAAATTTCATCGGGAGTCATATCCGCGACGATTTCACCGCGCTCCATTAAGATCACACGATCGATATCACGATGTAGGACATCCTCGAGGCGGTGCTCGATAATCACGATGGTTTTGTTGGTTTCTTTATGCAGTTGGTCGATGATCTCAATCGTTGCCTTGCCTGTCTTAGGGTCAAGACTTGCTAAAGGCTCATCAAACAGCAAGATATCAACGTCATCAACTAAGATGCCTGCTAGCGATACTCTCTGCTTTTGACCACCTGAAAGATCGTGTGGCGAGCGCTCAAGCATGTCCGCTAGGTCAACCATTTTTGCAGTCGACTTAACTAACGGGTACATGTCAATGTTCGACATCAACTGATTTTCGAGTGCGAAAGCAATATCTTCACCGATACTCAAACCCACAAACTGGCTGTCAGTATCTTGCAGTACTGTGCCGACTTGTTCGGTATAATCGTGCATCGAAAATTCAGAGATATTCTTGCCGTTGATCTCTAAAGAGCCAGTTACCTCACCTTTAATTGCATGAGGTATTAGGCCATTGAGACATTGACCTAGGGTAGATTTACCACTGCCACTTGGTCCAATAATGACGATTTTCTCTCCTTTCTCTATCCTTAGATTGATATTTTTTAGCGTCGGTTTATCCAGCGACTCATATCTAAAAGAGAAGTTCGAAAATGCTATAGTCATTATCGCTTATGCCTCAGTCAGGTTGCGGCTTTGTTTGTTGCGTTTAGCGACTGATTTTAGGATCAGGAAGCCCACAACAGCGATCAAAACGGTGTTACCCGCTGCGATGATAGACAGTTGAGTGAAGACTTTAGTAAACGGTTCTGCATATAAGATAGTATCTAGGAACGCAGAGCAGCCATAGCCTACAACGTTACCTGCAAGGGCTAGTATCACGAACAATACAAAATCTTTCATTGGCAGTTCGCCTTGTTGAAGACGGTTCTTAGTCATCATAGGGAATAAGCCGATAACCATACCTACGATACCTGAGCCTAGTACCCAAGTTAACCAAACGCCCCAGCCTGCGAACAGATCCGTTACCCAGTGACCGATAAAGCCAACCAAGAAGCCAACAATTGGGCCGAACAAAACAGAAAACAGTGCTAGGACTGCCATCGCTGGTTTCAATGTCGTGTTCGCAAACACTGGGACACCAAACATAGGTAAACCACCAATGCCGTACAGTGCCGCGCCAATGGCAATAACGACCACTGTTTTAGCTGAAAAGTTCATAGATAACCTCGAATACTGAAAGATAAAGCTTAATAAAGAACGAATATTCACCATTATTAATATGCGTCTCAATGAGAACGTTTTTTGGGCAAATATAAAAAATAAGGCGCGCATTATACAGTAGAACGCTTCCATAAGGGAAGGTAAGTGTCTAGATGTCTAAAATTCCATCTGAACACTTAAATATCGTGTAAAAAGCGCAATTTTACGGTTAATCAAGCAACAAAAAAGCCAGAGCGAGTCTGGCTTTTCATGCGTCTTAACAATGTGTTAAGCGGGTTCGTCACATATCTACGACCGTTTAGTGGTCTAGGTATAGTTAGTGGTCTAGATATAGATAGTTTTGCCAACTCTTCATGCGAATAAGGACCTTACGCATGATCGATACGTGGGTAAAGCTGTCAGAATAAACAGCAACTTCAACCGCAGTACCCATAGGTAAATGGTAGTCAGACAGGTCATCAGTGATGGTCATTTTAGCAAATACACGTCCATTAGTACGAAGTGCATTGGTACCAATAAGTGTCCCGCGCGCTTGAATTTGACTCTCACCAATAGCTGGGATTATTTCATCAATGCGTCCTTTGAAAATCTTGCCTGGTAGTGCTCTGAATAAAAATTCAGCTTCGAAACCAGGATGCAGTCGTTGCAATGAGTTTTGTCTGAATGCTGCGATGTAGTATTTTTCTTCCGTATGGACAAATGTCATGACAGGAGCAAGAGGTAGCGGTACAGCCATTACGCCTGGACGCAGTGCTAGTTGTGTAACATATCCATCCGTTGGTGCTCTCACGACCGTTTGGTCAAGGTTGAATTGAGCCTTACGTAAGTCTGCAAGTAATCCTGCCACTGCGGTGTTCTCGCCACCAATTTCAGAATTTAGAGCAATCTGAGCTTGTTGTTGACTTGCTTCTGCTACTTTTACTGCAGCTTCCGATGCCTTGTAAGCTTGTCTACGAGTATCCAATTGTTGTTCGGTGAACGCACCACTTTCAAAGCCACGCTTATAACGAGAAAACTCGCGTTGCGCTTTGTCTCTTTCTGCAATCGCTTTGATTTTAGCAGCTTCAGCTTCAGCAACTTGAGATTCAAGCCCAAGTGCTCCTTGGCTTGCTTCTTTTACTTTCGCTTCGAGCTTAGCGACTTCTGCTTCAAAAGGGATAGGGTCAATTTTAAAGAGGATGTCTCCTTTCTTTAAAGGAGAATTCGCCTCAACAGGAACCTCAATGACTTTACCTCTAACGCCTGAAACAATTGGAGTCGTTGAGTAAACTTGGTTGCCAAGTTGTGTGAAAGGATGGTTGTAGTTCATTAATAGGATCAATGTTCCTACGATGACCACACCACCGAGCACTGCGGTAGGCACTGTCCATTTGTTTAGTGGGATATTAAATACTTTGAAAATAGTGATACAAAGTGCCGCGTAGGTCATTATCAGTAGTAAATCCATTACTTAGCCTCCTGATCTTGAACGTTGTTTGACTCTTTTTCTGTGCTGCTTTGTTTAGTATTTGCTTGTTTGAGCTGTGCGATCTCTTCTTGAAGGGTGCTAACTTGATCGATTAAAACATCCACTCGGTGATGAATATCGTGCTGCTCTTCTTCGAGTTTTTCGAAGCCCCAGCCTCGGTCTTTGCGCCATAATGTTGCCCAAATCCATAGAAAGGGCCAAATTGTGTGCAAAGTGAATAGGCTAACCCAGCCTGAGACGTGAATTGCGTCTTGGTGAGGATGATTACGTTCTTTGGCTATTTCATAAGGGATATCGTGAATAACGATGATGCCGTAAAAGATGACTAGAGCAACGAAAATGAGTAAGCCGAGTGCAAAGTAGTCTAAAAACATAACAGATCCTTGTAATGTTAGATGTTAGTTATAAATATAGTACGCTATCATCCAAGTAATTGTTATAAAAATGATTTACTGAGTTAGAAATAATGAGTGTTCGCTTCTAATGTGAGCAAAACCATTGATGAATCTTATGAAATCTCATCGCGTTTGAAGAGGCTATTTCGGCTTTCTGGTTGGTATTTTAGCTGAAATGATGACAGCTACGATTCTAAATGACGTGCACAACCACAAAGGATAAACACGGATGTATATAGGTGAATTGGCGGCTATTGGTGCTGCGATTGTGTGGGCGTGTGCGACATGGATTTATGGACAGTTTGGTCATCGCTTCTCTGCTATGCAGTTGAATATTGTTAAGGGTGTTGTAGCCTCTGGCATGATGCTGTTGGTCATGCCGTTAATACCGATGCCTGAATTTGAATTGAGTACCAACCATTTCCTGATATTGGCCATTTCAGGTGTTATTGGAATTGCGATTGGAGACAGCGCCTATTTTGCGGCATTGAAGAGAGTCGGTGCAAATAAGACTTTGTTGCTCGAATCTTTGGCTCCACCTCTTTCTGGCGTGCTGGCACTCATGTTTCTTGGTGCTGTATTGACAGTACAAAGTTGGCTCGGTGTCGTGATTACAACACTAGCGGTGACCTTCGTTGTCTTCCAGCCATCAAAATCGGCGAGCGGTGAATCGAATGACAAAGCACAGTGGGGTGGCATTGGTTATGGGCTTGTGGCGAGTGTTTGTCAGGCATCTGGTGTGGTTATTTCTCATTACGCGTTAGTGGCGGGTGACATTCCACCATTGTTAGGTGCTTTGATTCGCCTGACGATTGGCGTGTTTGCCGTAATGCTGATTATCCCTTTTGTTGAAAAGAAGCCGTATTCATCGATAAAAAGAGATTTATGGGAAATGACCAAGCTCGATAAACTTTGGTTATTAGGGGCAATCTTTGTCGGAACCTTTTTGGCATTGTGGCTTCAGCAAGTGGCATTGAAGAATGCGAACCCTGCGATTGCACAAACGTTGATAGCGACTAGCCCGGTCTTTATTTTGGTGATTTATGCGCTGAAAGGGGAGAAGGTGTCAAAGCAAAGCGTCATAGGGACGCTTGCTGCCCTTGCTGGAATATCTCTGTTCTTTTATCAATAAGATGCAGGCTTAGCTACAGGCCTACATGCCACTACTCTGTACACACTTGATTACGGCCATTGGCTTTAGCTCGGTATAGCGCTTTATCGGCACGGTAGAAGGTACGCTGAGTATTTTCTCCGTCGCGATGTAAAGTGATACCGATACTCACGGTTAAACCGCGTTCTCCGAGTATTTCATGCCATCCGAATTGGAAGATGCGCTCTCGATAATTTTCAGAGTGCATTTCTGCTTTAGGAAGATCCGTGTTCTCTAGAATGACGAGGAACTCTTCTCCACCAAACCTGACACACGACGCGCCTCTAAACTTAAAGTATGAACGCAGCTCTTGAGACACACTAACAATCGCTTTATCACCGACTAAGTGACTCAGTTCATCATTGATAGACTTGAAGTGGTCAATATCAACAACCATCAAGGCGAAAGGTGCTTCGTGAAGCAACAGGTCTTTTAGTTTTACATCTAACCATCGACGGTTGTGTAACCCGGTCAGTGGGTCGGTGAAAACATCTTGTTGTAGTTGAGCAACTGTATTCTTGTGCTGTTCAGTCGTCTCTTTGAGTTCTCTATTTTCTTGTTCAGAGAGAATGAGTTTTAGTTGTAACTCAAAACGCGATAGGCGGCGTAGTTGGCTTGCACCGAGTTCGCTGATCGGGATCTGCTTCATCAGATCCGTTTCAATTCGGTAACCTTTTTTCTCATAGCTCAGAGCTTCTTGAAAACGGCCCTGATTCATACATACGTCACTCAAAGAGTCATAGAAACGCTTTGCAAGCACTGGCGATGAGTAGGCTTTTACACGTTTGTCTGTGCTCGACAAAATCATGCTCGCATAGTCTTGCTTTCCTGTTGCACTTAGGCAATGTGCTAACTCGAGACGAGTCATGGTCGCGAGCCAGCTTGCTTGAGTGCTGTTGGCTGGGTATTGAACTTTTGATAGGCAACGTAAGGCTTCATGGTATTTTTTCTTAGCACGAAGCACTTTCGCTTGGTAGAGCAATATTTGAGCTGTGAGCAACTTGTCACTCACTAGAATACTTAATTCTTCGCACTCATTCAGTAAATCGCTGGCCGCGGTAATGCGGTTGAGCAGAAGTAGGCTTGCTACCATATGCAGCTTGAATTTGAGGCGAAGTGAGCGACTGCTTATCGCGTGGTCGATACTGCTGATTTTTTGGTAATAGCGAAGAGCTCTGTTGTGATCACCATAGGCATCACACAGGTTGCCCATGCCTAAGATAGCCAATACATATTCATCGATATGGCCGTGTTCAACCGCAATTGTCGATGAGCTGACGAATTCATTCAGTGCCGATGTGTAATCACCAATTTCAACTAAGCGGTCGCTTAGGCTGGTCTTTACTGTGAGAATGTCTTCGATATCTACAGGAAGGTGGAGTAGGTCGAGTGCAAACCTGAGTTCTTCGATACTGGTTTGATTTTGTTGTAACTCGGCACGGTACTCAGAGCTGATGATATAGCAGTGCGCTTGCTCAGTTTGCGTGGTCGAAACGTGCTGGCGAATGTGGTTCCAGAATATGATCGCTTCTTCACCCGATACCGATGAAGGGTCTAAACCAGCATCTGTGATTTTGCGTAATAGGGTTTCCATTATTCTATTACCTCAGCATCGTCTTCTTCTAATTGTTCAAGAGTGAACGGGAACGTCAAAATATCATTGAGGCTGACGGTAGGTCTCGAACCTTTTAATCCTTTTCTATGCCATGGATATATTTCTAGCATGGTGCTGAGAGTTTGGAAGGTTTGTTCTGCGGCTTCGCCTTTCTCTGAAAGCATCATAGCAACACGCTCTGAACTCAGCCTAGCGATGAAGTCGTTTTGATTACACAAGGTATGAGCAATCTCGGTACAGACATCTAAGTAATCGGTATCGACATGATGGAACATAATGATGCTGTGGTTCGAACGCTTAAGTTCTGTCTTAAATAGGACCAGCTTCTCCCACCAAAAGGTTTCAGATACGACATAAGAGAGGTGCTTTTCAGGATCGTACTCATGCTGGCCACGAATACGATTAATCAGCTTTCGTGCTCTCTGTTCAAGCTGGCGTTTTGAACTGCGCGCTTTGTCTAAACCGACACGATTCGTTTGCTCTTTAAGCATACCGATGGAATATTGACGGTACTTTTTAAAGGCGACCAACGCAGCTTTGAAATCTTGGTTTTCTTCTGCAACCAAGGATTGTTGGTAACAAATTTGGCTAAGCAACTCACCATTATCGAATTCATTTGCAGAGTGTTCAGCGAGTTTCAGCAATTCTGCCGCTTGTTCTGGTCTTTTTCTCAGGAGCTCCAATCGAGCTCGACTGATGTAAGAGTGCGCTTTCATCCAAACGAGGTTATGTTCTACGGCTAGATTGTGCGCTTTAGCTGTCGCGCGCTCTGCATCATCTAGACGTTCAAGGCCAAGCAGAGCAAGGCCTCGAAAGTCCCATACTTCGGCATGCCAAGTGTTATCTTTATGCTCTTTTAACGCTTCTTCTGCACCGTCGAGTACCGACAGCATTTCGACATAGTTGTTAAGCAGGTAGTAATCCCAAGCGAGCAGTATTCTTGCTTTGCCCTCTAGCCAACCAATGCGGCTGTTGTTAGCCACTTTAACGGCAAGTTGATGGGTAGAACGTGCAAGCTTATATTCATGAGTCATTCGCCAAATGTTGCCAAGCCCAATGAGACATTCAATTTGAATCTCGACTTCATCAACCAGTGCAGACTGCTCTAAGGCATTGATCCAGAACTGTTGGGCGGAATAGTACTTGGCTTGTCCCCAGTACTGGAGCGCGTGTAAATGGAGGATTTCAGGGAGGAAAAGGTCGGTATCTAATCGGTTCTGGCGCTTGTAGGCTTCCTTGATGTACTTCAAACCTTTTTGGTAATCCATCAGGTTCCAGCTACACCTTGCCATTAACATTAACGACTGGATAGCACCCTCTTCAAACAGAACTTGCTCCGATCGGACTAGGCACTGTTGGGCAATCTCTAGGATCACCGATGGCTCAGAGTCGACACGAGTTTTGAGTTGTTCTAGTTCTGTTTCAAGAAGGTACTGATTTTTGTCCAAGAGTTAGATCCATAATTATCGAACATATTGATAACACAATCATTATAAGAGTGTGATTTGAGATAAGCACCAATTATCTTTCTTAGGGCCTTAAAGGAACATGTATCTTTTCCAATTATGGGTGTTACCTCATGTTGTTGCTTTAAAATCAATGAGTTCCCGAATAATTATCTAGAGGTCTGTTTCTATGAAAGTAGTTGCTTTAGGGTCAATGGCTGCTCTGCTACACCTAAGCGCTGCGCTGCCGTGAGCCCTTGCTTATCTTGGTAGCACAGATTGTGCCAAGCTCTAAATATGTCGAGCAATGGAAGAATGCCCCCAGGACGAAGCTTACGTCTGGGCTCATTGATGAAGCTATCAAATAACAGCTGGAAGCGTTGTTGATAGAACTTGGTTTGCTGAATTGAGGCAGTGTTAAACCACTGTTTTGGTTCTGGATTGTTACCCGTTAGGTAGCAAATACCTTTCTGGTTATCACCTTGATTTGCGATAGCCCAACGATCGCGCCACCAACTCATGTGAACGATGTCGATCTTTTCGAAACTTTGATCGTCTTGCCAGCCGGGATCTTCCTCTACATACATAAGGTCAATATTTTGACTCTGAATGCGCGGCAAACATACACTTAAAGCGGCAGATCTTAGTAATGGATCTTGTGGCATATAGATAGCGACATGCTTGTCTTCATTACACATATCAAGCACATGTAAGAAGTGAGCATAAGAGGTATAAGGCGGTCGAATCAGCGCGCCTTTTGAAGGGTAGCTAAATGTGGTGAGGTTACCCATAGGATCCTCAACGTTACCTCTCGCTAGAATCACTTGGTACTGCTGTTCAATACGCTCTTTCAACTTGTCAGATGGCTGAGGTTGTTCGAGGTTCGCTTCTGATGAGTGATCTTTGGATACAAAACGCGCAACGTCATCGTAAGGATTGTGATCAACATTCCCTGAAGGCTCTTCATTTTGAGAATAGTTGACGTGTTGGCAAAGGATATAGCCAGAATGCGCTTCGCCAGTCGCTATCCAAACCACACCGTTGTTACTTTGTGGCTGTAGACGCTGGTAGTGGGATGCGAACTCGTAATCTTTGGCATGATTAACCCATCGTGCATCGATCATCGCTAATTTACGACGGCAACGGCTCGCGATGTGGTCAACATGATCATAGAAAGTCTTTGGGTTGATCTCAAGTTTTCTGCAGATTTCACGTACGGAATAACCCATGAACAATAAGCCCATGAGGTTTTCTTGAAATTGAAGTTTTTTATTGGATCCAGACCACTTGTCAACGAAGGTTGACTGGCAGTCTTTACATCGATAACGCTGCCTGTCGCCACTGTAGCCGAAGGCATGGTAAAGATGTTTGTGGGTATGAACCGATAAGCCGAAGTTATCGCAATCATCATTACGACAGGCAGGGAGCCCATCGCTGTGAAGTTGTCTTAGGCGATGAAGTTCGCTTAACACTTCACGATTGTTAAGTAAGGGGGGGAAAGCTCCACATTCACGACAAACCATCGCCGGACGCTTAGGGTTTGCGTGTTGCAAAACATACCGTTTTGCATCGCTCAAGCCAAAGTTGTCACACGCCAATGTTTTACAAAAGTTGAGTTGCAAACCATCCGCATCTTTTGGCAGCTTGTCGTTAGACACGATCTCCCCCTCGGGATTATTTGAGCAGCCAAGTAAGCTTGGCTGCGGGGTAACGCTTTTCAATGTATCTTATTCAAGTCGTTAGATGTTGATTGCAGTCTCTAGAGCCACTTTCATCATGTCGTTGAAAGATTTTTGACGATCTTCAGAGCTTAATTTCTCACCACGGATGATGTGGTCAGACACTGTTAGGATGGTTAGTGCTTTAGCACCAAGATCCGCAGCAACACCGTAGATACCAGCCGCTTCCATATCAACACCAAGGATGCCTAGCTTTTCCATTTTCTCGAAAAGGTCAGCTTCTGGAGTGTAGAAAAGGTCTGCAGAGAATACGTTACCAACTTTAACTGGAACTTCTTGTGCACGTGCTTGGTTTACAGCTTCTTCTAGAAGACCGAAATCAGCGATTGCAGCGAAGTCGTGGTTGTTGAAACGAATGCGGTTTACTTTTGAGTCTGTAGAAGCACCCATACCGATAACAACGTCCATTAGTTTAACGTCGTCACGTACCGCACCACAGCTACCTACGCGAATAACGTTTTTCACGCCGTATTCAGCGATAAGCTCGTGTACGTAGATGCAGCATGATGGGATACCCATACCGTGGCCCATTACAGAAACTTTCTTACCTTTGTAAGTGCCTGTGTAACCAAACATGTTGCGAACGTCACAAACTTGCTTCACGTCATCAAGGAATGTTTCTGCAATGTATTTTGCGCGAAGCGGGTCGCCCGGCATAAGTACTGTTTCTGCGAAATCACCAGCTTGAGCATTAATATGAGGTGTAGCCATGGTCGTTCTCCAAAGTTTAAACGGTAATGATAGGAACAGGATTTAATCAATTACCGATTCTGTTGAATTGAATTCGTTTTGTTGAGGCAATATTAGCGAGTTAAAACGAGGCTCCATGAGACTTTAGTCACAAAACCGCTTTGCCATTATAGTTTTATTAATATTGATAACCAAATGTGTTGAAAGCGTAAAGGCAATCGATTTTGTATGGGTAAATTGCACGATATTTAAAGAGAAATCTCGAAATACAAATCTGTTGCATATTGTCTTCGAGGCAACAATACGTTGTAGAGACGTTTGATCAGCGATAATCTAAACTTTGATAAAGAGACAAACCAAGGAATTTTATGTCGTATTGCGCTAACTCGACGCCTTCGCACTCGATGAAAACACAGTTACAGACGAAAATAAGGTTACATAAGCTAGCGTTGGTCGCTGTTAAATCCACATTGATTGCTGTTAAGTCCACATTGATTACGATTAGAACGACTTTGTTTGCTGTGAGAACAGCTTTACTTGCTCGGGTAATCATTTTGCTTGCTGGCGCGATGACTTCGTCGTGGGTGTCTGCTGCAACTTTTGAGTTGCCACCAACAGAAAGCCGTATCGTGGGCAGAATACAGCAACACGAAGTTGCGGCGGGTGAAACCTTGGCGATCATTGCAAAGCAATACGATATTGGCTTTCTCTCTTTAATGGCGGCAAACAAAGGGGTCGATCCTTTTCTTCCTGCTGAAGGCTATGTGTTAAGCATTCCTAGCCGTTTGATTCTGCCGGATACTCCGAGAAAAGGCATTGTGATTAACCTTGCCGAGTTGAGGTTGTACTACTTTGAGCCTGAGAAAAATCAGGTGCATGTCTTCCCTGTCGGTATTGGACGAGTAGGGCGTGATACTCCCGAAATGATCACTAAGATAAGCCAAAAACGTCCAAACCCGACTTGGACTCCTCCAAACTCAATTCGCAAAGAGTACTTAGAAAAAGGGATTGAGCTACCAAGAGTGGTTCCTGCTGGGCCTGAAAATCCTTTAGGTGAATATGCATTGCGACTTGCCTATGGTGCTGGTGATTATCTGATACATGGTACCAACAAAGACTTTGGGATTGGCTTGCGAGTGAGCTCTGGGTGTATCCGTATGGAACCTAAAGATATTGAGTGGCTTTTTGAGCAGGTGAGTCGTGGTGAACAAGTCACAATAATCGATGAGCCTATTAAGGTGTCTTTAGAGCCCGATAGAAGTGTATTTGTTGAAGCTCACGAACCTTTGACGCGAAGTGACGGCTCTAAGAAATTACTGCAAATCCCTGTTGAATTAAAATGGTGGCTTGAAGACGCTGATCTTCCTAATTCAAAGGCAAAAGCAGTTATCTTTGCTCAAAATGGTGTGCCTGTTGAAATCGCACCACCTGTGATTGAGTTCTAATTTGATAGGTTGTGAATAAAGCCTTATAGCTTTCTTTCTCTTCCCCTCAATAAAAAACACCACCTCTAAAAGAGGTGGTGTTGTCAATTTACTGCATGTATATACGTCTTTTGAAATCTACAGCTTCATTGAGCTTCTATCTCAATTACTTAGTGTAAGACTCAGCAATGTTGTCGATACGGTCGTTAGCACGATCCGCTTCTTCTTTTGCTGCCATAGCCGCAGCTGATGCTTCTTGAGCTTTCATTTCAGCAGCCGCTTTGTCACTCTTAAGCGCTTCTACTTCGCTGCTTAGCTCAGCAACTTGGTTAGTTAGTTGGTCCATTTCTGATACTGCTGCTTCTTCAGGCTCTGAAGAACAACCAGCTAAAATAAATACTGAGGCTGCAGCTGCGATTAACGTCTTATTCATAAGAACTCCTTGCTTATTTATCATCAAAAGATGCGCTATACATTCTTTATCATATAGTCGCTTCATTAATGATTGTAGCGACTAATTTTTTAACTGCAAAAACAATAACTAAAGAAATTGCTAAATTTTTGAGGTAATTAGCTAAGCATCACGTTCTGTCTCAATTCTGAGATGAGGGGTTTCGAGGTCGTTTTGATACTACTTTGGAGAGTGGTCCCTTTGTTAGCAACGCATACAATGTTCTAGTTAACATCAGATAAAAGGATAAATTTACTGTGATCTCTATCCTTATAAAGTACTTTCGCGGTATCATGTCACGTTAAATTAATTTTATTCAATACCATCATGACTGGAGAGTCCTTTGCACTTTAAAGATTTAGGCTTAGATAACCGCTTACTGAAGAACTTAAAACATTACGACTTCAAGAAAGCGACAGAGATCCAATCAAAAGCGATCCCTGTTGCTATTGCTGGTAAGGATCTATTGGCTTCATCAAAAACGGGATCAGGTAAAACATTGGCGTTTGTGTTGCCGATGATACATAAAGCATTAAAAACAAAAGCGTTTTCTGCTAAAGATCCTCGTGGTGTAATTTTGGCTCCTACTCGTGAGCTAGCAAAACAAGTTTACGGCGAGCTGCGTAGTATGCTTGGCGGTCTGTCTTACGAAGCTACACTTATCTTGGGTGGTGAAAACTTTAACGACCAAGTTAAAGCCCTGCGTAAGTACCCTCGTTTTATTGTTGCGACTCCAGGTCGTCTGGCCGATCACCTTGAGCACCGCTCACTGTTTTTAGATGGTGTTGAAACGCTAATTCTTGATGAAGCTGACCGTATGCTGGATTTAGGTTTCGCACCTGAATTGCGTCGCATTGCGAATGCAGCTAAGCACCGTCGTCGTCAAACGTTGATGTTCTCTGCGACGCTTGATCACGCGGAAGTGAATGGCATTGCAAATGAAATGTTAGACGCACCTAAGCGTATCTCTGTTGGTGTTTCTAACGAGCAGCACCTTGATATCACTCAGAAGTTCTACCTGTGTGACCATCTCGATCACAAAGAAGCGATCTTGGATCGTGTGATTGAAGAAGCTGAATACCGTCAGGTGATGATCTTCACTGCAACTCGTGCCGATACTGATCGTTTAACGGATAAGTTAAACGAGAAGAAGCTTAAAGCCGTTGCATTGAGTGGCAACCTAAACCAAACGCAACGTAACGCGATCATGAGTCAATTTGAGCGTGCGGTTTACAAGATCTTGGTAACAACCGATGTTGCTTCGCGTGGTATCGATATTCCAAACGTAAGCCACGTTATCAACTTTGATATGCCTAAGCATACAGAAGAGTACGTGCACCGTGTTGGTCGTACTGGTCGTGCGGGTAACAAAGGTGATGCAATCTCTTTGGTTGGTCCAAAAGACTGGGACAGCTTTAAGCGTGTTGAGCTTTACCTTCAACAAGATCTTACTTTCTCTGTGCTTGAAGGTCTAAAAGGTAAATTCAAAGGTATTAAGCCTCGTAAACCTGCTTTTGCTAAAGGCGGACCTGCGAAGAAGAAGACCAGCACCCAAGTTAAGAAAACGCCGAAGAAACCGGTTAAGCGTGATAAGAGCTTCCACCAAAATGTGGCTGTGGGTGATACCGTGTTTATCCCTAAGAAGAAAGTCGCACCAAAAGTGGACGACGAGTAATCAACTTGCGTGACCTAAAAGCTTAGCTTTGAAAGGTTGATGCAAAAAAAACCGCCAATGATGGCGGTTTTTTTGTATCTGTATTTTGTCTATTTCTCGTCTCTCTTTATCTTGCCCTATGCTCTTTTAACTTCTGAAAAGTTTGAAAGGACTCTTATCTTTGCATCTATTCAAAGTCGAAGGTCGAAAATGAAGACATGAGAATATTATCCGCTAGATATTTATGAATTGCAGTAGTTGGGTGCGTCACCCCCCAAAACACATAGCGGTCTGAGCCATAGGTCGAGCAATCATTAGTCAAGCTATGGCGATATAAGTAATCAGAAGCTGAATGGCGTTGAATATCTAAACATGCATCCGTAGCGTTCTGAAATCCATGCTGCTGCGGGTTTTCAGTAATGTGGTTAAACAGATCATGAGCATTGAAAAGTACGACATTGACCCCCCTAGTTTGGTAATACTCAGCTTGCTCTTTGATGAAGAGGTTAAACTCAATTATTTTGCTCTGAACAATAGAAATTTCGTCTTCTGTTGAGTATTTAAATTGTGGAGCTTTTGTGGCGTCAGGGAGGGTGAAGAGCAAAATGTTTTGAGCTCCACTTCCTGTTAAACGAATTAGAGCGCTGCTGAAATCAGCTTTTACATCAGCGACCGACCGTTCGTAATTCATAAAGTCGTTAAGGCCGAACTCCAAAGTAAATAATGAGTTTTCTGGACGGTAATTCTTTGCGGCTTCCATGTATTTCAGGTACGACGTGACTTGGTCATAAACACCTTTGAGGACTCCATACTGATTTGTGCCTGCAGCTCCACCAACTGCCCAGTTATACAGAGGTATGTTTTTTTCTCTAGCCAGGTACTCAGTCCAGACTAAGCCATTTGAGAAGTGACCTAAGAACCATGAGTTAGCATTGGGAAGAACCCATTGCGAACCGTTGAATAAGTTTCCAGTATCAGAAAGGCTATCCCCAAATGTGATGATTCGATTAATTTTATTATCTTGGAGTTCTTCGTCATTGGTCCATATTGAGTGGTTGTAGGAGAACCGACTGTCTGCTGCAAAATAAGTGATGTCGGCGGCATCATGCTGGATGTCTAGTGTCTCTTCGCAACGTTGTTCTATTTCTGATTGTGGTGTTCCACTAAAGAACATGTTTTTATACGATGAGGGCGACCACCAATATCCATCAATAGTGTAGTAATTGCCATCTTCGTTTCTTGCCCATTTCCAATCAGTTGCAACTGAGTCATTCGATATGTCGGTTCGGTACCAGCATCTGATATATGATCGTGTATCAAGCATCTGCCCTTGTGCTACTTCGTCAGGAATTGTTGCATCTAGAGGCATTGATGTATCGGCGATAGCTGATGCAATTAGAGGCATTGTCAACGTAAATACCAAGATCATTTTCTTCATTTTAGAGTACTCATTTAGCAAAGTAAGTAAGGTTAATTACTTTATTATTAGGGCGTGTTGATCTTTGCTGTACATTTCGCGTTCAACAATACATCGGTAGCCACATTAACATGAATGCCAGCGATAACATGCTGGCATAATTCCTTTCTAGTTTGTCATATCTACTTGAAA
>NZ_JACJFF010000380.1:0-322 GCF_014164465.1 Vibrio sp. SG41-7
GGATTGTTAGTGTCGTTTCCGCTCGACTTGCATGTGTTAGGCCTGCCGCCAGCGTTCAATCTGAGCCATGATCAAACTCTTCAATTTAAGATTTTGTGACTCAACGAATACTGACTTCAAAACTACTATGTAATTTTAAAGCTATTACCATTCCAACAGAATGGTAATGAATTGACTGTGCCAAATAACCGAAGTTATTTGTATTGGTCACTCAGTTCATTGAAATCAAGTTTGTTACCGAAGTAACTGCCATTCCTAAGAATGACGTTTTGATATTCATCAACGAGTGCCCACACAGATTGATAGGTTTAAATTGTTAAAG
>NZ_JACJFF010000381.1:0-321 GCF_014164465.1 Vibrio sp. SG41-7
AAAATTTGCTTGGCGACCATAGCATTGTGGACCCACCTGATTCCATGCCGAACTCAGAAGTGAAACACAATAGCGCCGATGGTAGTGTGGGGTTTCCCCATGTGAGAGTAGGACATCGCCAGGCTCCTATTTATTTTCACTTTTTAAAAAGTGAAGACAAAAGGTATCGTTACTTGCATTAGCAATTAACAACATCATTAGTGTACTAATCTATTGATGACAATTTGTTGGAGGGATGGCTGAGTGGTCGAAAGCACCGGTCTTGAAAACCGGCAACCGTTAATAGCGGTTCTAGGGTTCAAATCCCTATCCCTCCACCAC
>NZ_JACJFF010000382.1:0-319 GCF_014164465.1 Vibrio sp. SG41-7
CACGATGAGTGTCCACACAGATTGATTAGGTTTAGAAAGTAAAAGAGACGATATTGGGTCTGTAGCTCAGCTGGTTAGAGCGCTCGCCTGATAAGCGGGAGGTCGGTGGTTCGAGTCCACTCAGACCCACCAATATCGACTAGATACAAAGATGGGGCTATAGCTCAGCTGGGAGAGCGCCTGCCTTGCACGCAGGAGGTCTGCGGTTCGATCCCGCATAGCTCCACCATCTTTAAGTGTTTTTATCTGAAAATATTTAAAAATGGTTCATTAGTTTGAATCAAGCTCTTTAACAATTTGGAAAGCTGACTGATTGATT
>NZ_JACJFF010000383.1:0-318 GCF_014164465.1 Vibrio sp. SG41-7
GCCCATTAACGCACCCGAAGGATTGTTAGTGTCGTTTCCGCTCGACTTGCATGTGTTAGGCCTGCCGCCAGCGTTCAATCTGAGCCATGATCAAACTCTTCAATTTAAAGTTTTGATTACCTAAATTAATAGGTGTGACTCAACGAATACTGACTTCAAAACTAATATTTACCGCTCTTTCGAAAAAGAACAGAAACATGTAATTCTAAAGCTATTACCATTCCAACAGAATGGTAATGAATTGACTGTGCCAAAATTAAGTAAACTTAATTTTGTATTGGTCACTCAGTTCATTGAAATCAAGTTTGTTACCGAAGT
>NZ_JACJFF010000384.1:0-318 GCF_014164465.1 Vibrio sp. SG41-7
GCTGAAGCGATAAGAGGCTCTTATGACGATGCCGTTACTAGTATAGATAGTACAACAGGGGGGCATATCCCTAAACGACAGACGATGCAGGTCATTCAAGATGTCGCCCAAGATTTCGATGATTATTACTTTCAAAAAAGGTATATACACCCAGAAGATACACGAGATTTATTGGTGATAACCACTGATGCCAAAGGCATCGTAGACCTTAGGGAGCATCTCACCACGACGTCGGTTTGATAGAAAACCGAAGTATCGAATCATTTTGAAGTGCTTATCAGGAATATGCTCAATCATGCGCTCTATCAGAGCTTCTGG
>NZ_JACJFF010000385.1:0-315 GCF_014164465.1 Vibrio sp. SG41-7
TCTTGCGCCATTTAAGTTCCTGTCGGCTGGCTTGCAGTGCTGATGCGCTCAATTATTCCAGCATTGTGGGATCGGTCAACATGATCGTGAGGATCGATAATTTAAGGGTGAATAGTGTGCGTACGGTCATACTTTTTGCCAGCCAGGCAGCCCCATCAACAGAGCTTTAAGCTGCTTCGCGGCGACAGGGGTCACCCCATCTTGGTGATGACGGGGCCAATCTTGAAAGCGGCCTTTGCTCAGGCGTTTATTGATTAACCAGAAGCCAGAGCCGTCATAACATAATGCTCTAAGCATGGTTCGGCGGCGGTTGGT
>NZ_JACJFF010000386.1:0-311 GCF_014164465.1 Vibrio sp. SG41-7
TTGATGAATATCAAAACGTTATTACTTAGGTAGTAACAGTTACTTCGGTAACAAACTTGATTTCAATGAACTGAGTGACCAATACAAAGTTAAGTTTACTTAATTTTGGCACAGTCAATTCATTATCATTCTGTTGGAATGGTAATAGCTTTAGAATTACATGTTCATCAATCTTTTTCGAAAGAGCGAATGAATATTAGTTTTGAAGTCAGTATTCGTTGAGTCACAAAATCTTAAATTGAAGAGTTTGATCATGGCTCAGATTGAACGCTGGCGGCAGGCCTAACACATGCAAGTCGAGCGGAAACGAC
>NZ_JACJFF010000387.1:0-308 GCF_014164465.1 Vibrio sp. SG41-7
GGTATAAACACAACAAACACATTCAAGTGTCTTGTATTCGAATGATCAGAAATGATTGTTCATTTTTTGATTCTACTTTTTATTAAAAAGTGGAAACAAAAAGTAAATTGAGTCCGGCAAACAGTTATCAAGAATTAACCCTTCTTGATGACAACCAAAAACCTTGGTTAGTTGCCATACATAAAACCCTTTCGGGTTGTATGGTTAAGTGACTAAGCGTACACGGTGGATGCCTTGGCAGTCAGAGGCGATGAAAGGCGTAATAACTTGCGATAAGCCCAGATTAGGTAGTAATAACCTTTTGAGTC
>NZ_JACJFF010000388.1:0-307 GCF_014164465.1 Vibrio sp. SG41-7
TCATGACTGGGGTGAAGTCGTAACAAGGTAGCCCTAGGGGAACCTGGGGCTGGATCACCTCCTTATACGAAGATAGTCACGATGAGTGTCCACACAGATTGATTAGGTTTAGAAAAGCAAAGAGATGAAGAACTCCCAAGTTCTTCGAAGTTTGTTTCTACTTTTTAAAGTGGAGATAAATTGCAGTGTCCCGTTCGTCTAGAGGCCTAGGACACCGCCCTTTCACGGCGGTAACAGGGGTTCGACTCCCCTACGGGATACCATTGGGTCGTTAGCTCAGTTGGTAGAGCAGTTGACTTTTAATCAA
>NZ_JACJFF010000389.1:0-306 GCF_014164465.1 Vibrio sp. SG41-7
GCTGCTCTACCGACTGAGCTATCGAGGCAAAAGAATGGTGCCGACTACCGGAGTCGAACTGGTGACCTACTGATTACAAGTCAGTTGCTCTACCTACTGAGCTAAGTCGGCACACTAAATTCTTTGCTTTAGAGAGTGAACTCTCTAATTAAAACCTCATATAAAATGAAGTTCTTGAAAATGGCTCCCCTTGCAAGACTTGAACTTGCGACATACGGATTAACAGTCCGCCGTTCTACCAACTGAACTAAAGGGGAATTACTTGTCTCAACATCAGGTCTATAAAGACCATTATTTGTTAAGTAC